>CACVKW010000277.1 GCA_902749685.1 Olavius sp. associated proteobacterium Delta 1
CCGTCGCTGGACTGATTTTCAACTTTCGGGCAACATCCGCACAACTGATCTGCAGCTCACACAAAAACGATTTGTACCGATTTTGAAACAGATGTCCATGGCGCCGGTGTCGGCGGTTAACGCTCACCGCATAACCGGTTAATCCGCCTTCGGCGGACCGCATCACGGTAGCCACCGGTGACAAACCGGTTTTTAAAAGCAA
>CACVKW010000278.1 GCA_902749685.1 Olavius sp. associated proteobacterium Delta 1
AACGACATCCAGTATCCAGAAACCAGAATCCAGGATCAGTCAATACTTTCAATGGTCTTCATATCAGCAGCTAAGTTGGATTTCAAAATTTTATGCAACAATAGGGTAAAGCAGTTATACGTTTCCAGGGTTTCTATAAAATTATTTCTAGTAATCTAGCAGCAGAGGGCAAAGAGCAGAAGATGGGAAGTTGAGATGCTGGTAACCTGAAAAGCCTGTAACTTAAAACCTCCCATTTAAACCTTGCGCCTTTTTTCTCTTCCACCATATACCTTATACCCTAGTCCCCCTATCACTATACCGGGCAATTATCGCCCTGCGCCTAGCGCCTTATACCTTAAACCCTAGACCCTACATCATTAAATATCCAGCATCCAGTATCCAGCATCCAGTATCCAGCATCCAGGAAGCACCATGAAATAGTTGATTGGCAAGGAAATGTCAACCTAAAGAATTATTGTAGGCAGGTATACAGCACCCGAATGGCTGAGATATCATTTTTGTAGAAAATCATACATATAAAGGGCGGATTAATTAGTTGCTCTGGAGAGACTTGCGAGCCAACTGGGCCTCGGTTGAATCAGGATATTTATTACAGATTAGTTTCAGACAACGATTGCCTTTCATTGCCATGCCTTTCTGACTGTAAGCGCCGGCAAGTTTGAGCAGTGCAGTCGGAACCCCCGGAGAGTCGGGCGTTTTTTTCAGCACCATAGTTAAGATTTTTACTGCCTTTTCCAGGTGACCGGTAGCTGCAAACATCATGCTGAGTTGAATATATAATTGGGGGGAAAGGCGGGGATGTCTGGTATGACGGATATATTCGCTATAGATCTGATGGGCTTTCTCGTAAGTATCGTAGCTGCGGGTGAGTTCAAATATCAGTTTTTTAGTCAGCAGATGGAATTTGTCATCCTCGGGATCCAATTTGTACACATTAAAAAGATGAGTCAACACATCGATATTCTCAGGATCCTTGGCCAGCACTTTTTCCAGTAATTGACGTCCGGTTTCCAGGTCAAGTTCGGCGATATGCTTTAAGGCTTTTTCTATCTGGGGGGAAATTTCATCGACAGGTGTGTCTGCGATCACATCTTTGTTAAACCCAAGGGAAAATTTTAGGCAAACAATTCCGAACAGAGCCCCACCGATCAGCCCTCCGATATGGGCCACGTAAGCCACATGAGTTGTACCCCCTCCAAACAACTGATAAAATTCGTTTCCGATCCAAATCGGCAGCAGAATGATGGCCGGAATTTTTAGATAATTAAAGTAAAAACCCAGTGAGTAAAATATTTTAACCTTTTTCTTACCGAACAACACTGCGAAGGCACCCATCAGGCCTGCGATGGCACCGGACGCACCCACCAGCGGAATGATACTGGTCATGTAAATCAGCCAAAATAACCAGACCGCAAACAGTCCACCGATTATATAAAGCACCGCATACCGCAGGCGCCCTAACCCCATTTCCAGCATGCAGCCGACAATCCACAAAAAAAACATGTTGCCCAGCAGATGGCCGGTACTGCCATGCATAAACATATAGGTAAAGGATGTCAGCAGTGACTTTTGGTTCGGAATAAACCCGTATTGACGGGAGGTGAGTTGAGAACTCATCAACTCATATTCGGTTTTTAAATCCTTCCACTCTGCATATATCTGTTCGGAAGGAGTAATGATTTCATCATTATTAAGCTTTTGCTGGAAAAGCTCATCCCGCTGCATCGCCAGATAATTTTGGACCAGGGTTTCTTCATCGAACTGGTCATCGGACAAGACCTCGACCGGATCCTGAAGGCGGCCATCACGATAGGCGATGTAATGGGAAATTTCGATATTGACCAGGCCTGAGGTAAAATAAAATTCGGAAGCCTTGAGTTGTTTATCCGTATCGCCGGCCTGCAGAACAAACCAGACCAGACAGTTTATCAGGACAATGATAATTGTCACAATCGGCGGATTTCGCAAGCTGATTTTTCCGGTCAGTGGAATAATGAACATGATAAAAAAAATGCCTGAAATGCACTAAAATGGCCAAAGTGCCTAAAATTAAAAATAGTCAACAGATAATTAATAATGATTTTTGTAACTGATTTTTGGGTATGAAAATATATCGGCCGCAAACGGATTAAACTTAAGGTATTTTCGCCTATGTTCTTTGGTTTTTTAGATAGATAGGATACCTTAATTTTAGGCATTTTAGGCATTCGCCACGATAGCCGATAAAAGTGATAATAACCAACGATGACATTTAATATTCACACCGTCGCGCAATTTACCTAGTATCTATCTTTCCCCAATGGGCACATAATCGGTTTCAGGTGGGCCGGTGTAAATCTGGCGGGGACGGCACAGTTTCCAGTTGGGATCGTCCTGGCTTTCTTTCCACTGGGCAATCCAGCCTGGAAGCCGGCCGATGGCAAACATTACCGTAAACATATTGGTGGGGATACCGATAGCGCGCAGGACGATACCGGCGTAGAAATCGACATTCGGATATAAATTGTGGTCAATGAAATAGGCATCCTTTAAGGCAATCTCTTCCAGATCCTTGGCAACATCGAGCAGTGGATCGGAAATATTCAATTTTTCCAACAGCGAATCGCACATCTTTTTCATGATTTTCATGCGAGGATCAAACGTTTTATAAACCCGGTGGCCAAAACCCATCAACCGGAAAGGATCCTTTTTATCCTTGGCCCGCTCGATGGCCTGCTTCATATTTTTATTCTCAGCAATATGCGTCAACATATCGATCACAGCCTGGTTGGCGCCGCCGTGCAGGGGACCCCAAAGGGCCGCTATTCCGGCGGAAATTGCGGCATAAAGCGTCACGCGAGCACTTCCGACCATCCGAACGGCAGAGGTCGAACAGTTTTGTTCATGGTCGGCGTGCAGAATCCAGAAGACACTCAGGGCCTTGACCACAACCGGATCGATGTCATAGGGCCTTACCGGTGAATCAAACATCATATTCAAAAAATTGGCAGAGTAAGCCAAATCAGGTCGGGGATAGACCATCTTGTGACCCCTTGAAATTTTGTAAGACATGGCGGCCAGGGTCCGAACCTTGGAAAGCAGCCGGGTGACGGTCATATTGATCTCTTCTTCCAGATTCAGCAGCTCCGGATAGAAGCTTCGCAGGGCATTGACCATGGATGAAAGTATTCCCATTGGATGGGATGAACGGGGATAGTTCTCATAAAAAGCACGCATATCCTCGTGCACCAGGGAATTATCATTAAGCAGAACTGAAAAATCGGTCAGTTCTTTTTGAGTCGGCAATTTCCCGTGAATGAGAAGATAGGCGGTCTCCTTAAAAGTTGACTGTTCGGCCAGTTGCTCCACCGGAATCCCGCGGTACCGCAAAATTCCCTTTTCACCATCCATAAAAGTGATGACGCTGGTGCAGCTTCCGGTGTTGCCATAGCCGGTGTCAAGGGTTATCAGGCCGCTTTGAGCCCGAAGCTTGGAAATGTCGATGGCCTTCTCGCCTTCAGTTCCCTCGATTACCGGAAGCTGATATTCTTTTTCGCCGTAAATTAATTTAACAAATTCAGTCATGATTCCCATCGCTTTCTTATTAATTGATCTACCATAACATCTATTATCGCTTGACCAAACGATCTACTTATTTTTGATTATTTTTACAGAAATTATTGAAAACTTTTATATACCTCAATCGGATTTGGGGGTCAAGCAGCCTGTATCGCCAAGTTGGGATAGGTCCTTTAAATTGGGTAACTGAATGAAATTGGGTCATTGGATATTGAAATTTGAGATTTGTTTGCCATTTGGTGCTTGAAGTTGGGGATTTAAATCGGGCGGAGTTTACTTGCTTCTGACTATATGATAGATCTTTGGTGATAAATACAATTAGAAGGGCAGGTATACCATGTCTTTTAAAGAGAATTTATTGAAGAAAATTCAGATCAGTCAATTAACCCGCAAGGTACTCGCATCATTCGGGTCGCCGGAAAGTGCAAGCAAAATTGACAAGGACGCCATGCGCAGCCTGCTGGACATGAGCCCCTATCTATATCACAGGGAACGGGACCTTGATCTTTTTATCGAGAAACTTGACGGCGAACAGAGTAAAATCCTGGTGCTGGACAATGAGCTGCCCATATACCGGACCACGGTTGAAGATGTGGCCATTCGCAAAAGTCCCTATACCAAAGAAATGCTGAGCATCGGCAATATTATTAAAATATTAAAAGACTCCGACGTTAAGATCAGCCGCCGGGAAGAGTCGGTACAAATCATTCAAAAAGAGTGCATCGACCGTCTGGATCTTTCCTACAATGCATCTGATATTGAAATGATCGCCAAAGAAGGCGCCGATTCCCTGGAAAACGGCTATACCGACGGCATTTTAGAAAGCCTCGCATTCTTCGCCGAATTGCTGGGCTATCAGCCTGCGCCCAAAGCATTTCGGATCCGGCACCATGAAATTGTCGGAGCGGTAACCGAAAAGCAGGGCGGCCAAATATGGTATGGGCCGGCAGTGGTCTTAAGCCTGATAGATAATTCACTGGGAATGATAGAAGATAAAATCAGCAGCCTAGACAAGGCAAAAATAGAACATTTCCAGCAGGTCGCCCAGGGAAAGGAAAAGCCCTCCGTCGAGGGGAAAGAAGTATTCCGCTATCTCACCGATGCGGTATTGATGCAATAAATCTTCAGAGGTTCGGGGTTCAGGGTTCAACGCAGCCGCTGGCCTGAAAAGGGACCGGTTTAATCAAAAAAGTAACTCTGAAGAAGGGAACCTCCAGACCTTTACAACCGATAAACGATGGGTTTATCATCCGAATCAATTTCGATCCCGATCGTATCCCCTGTTTTGAATCCCAATCTCTTAAATTCTTTGACCATCATCTCGTGCTTTTCCATATGCCAGTACACAGACCATAAAGGGTTGCGGACCGTATCGATACCGTAGGCATCGTGGCCGCACATATTGAGCCTGAATTTATCTTTGGCAATCAGGGTGTCGGTTTCAGATAAAAAATAATCTATCTTATAGAGATTATCATGCAGGGCTTTGGAGAGAACGGGCTGGATTTCCGGAAAATCATCCAGATAATGATTGGCTATCTGGTAAAGTTCTTCAGGTTCTTGAATCGACAAGCCCAGAACGCAAAAGCGCTGATGTCTTAAAGAAAATTCTTCGAGATCAGCTTGATATTGAGTGACAATATTCAAGATTTCTTCAATCACGGGTTGGCCGCCCTCGGCACCCATAATAAAATCTTCACATTTACCAATCAGTTTTAAGTAGAAGGCCTTGTTATCCATTACATAAACAGGTCGCTCGCGGTGACTCCTTCTGATTCTGACCCTGTTAAGCCCATCCAGTTTGATCGATCTTTCATTTTGGCTCAGTTCGAGGGTTTCGATGTGGGAAATGTCTTTGGCCTGAACGACATAGATTTCACCTTCTTCAGAAACCACGTATTCGATTTCACACCGGTACTCCAGGTGTTCCTGTATCTTTTCAGACATGTCAATTAGGTTTCTGTCATGGGGCGTATTGGTGATGTATGGTTCACGCAGTACTTTATGGGCCCTGTCGCGGCAGTAACCGAATTCCCAATGGTCCCCTATCATTTTGGCCATAACACTGGTACCATTGATAAAGGGCATTACAATCACGCCCATATCTGCCGGATCAATCTCAGGGGCATTGTTAAATTTCTGCTGCCTTTTAATGGTAAGTTGCTTGGCCGTTTTCGCCAGATTAATAATTTTTTTTCTGGCATATTGGATACCGCCTAGATCGGCATAGGTTTCCAGTGAATCAAAAGTCCCCCCCTTGAAGAATTCTTCATGTGGGTGAACACTTCGTGCAATGACCTTAAAGCTTTCGCGATGATCCTTTAAAAACGTCTCCAGCGCCTCAAAATTTTTGGTTTTAAAATCGAAGGCTGAAACATAAATAAAATCCGGAATATTGAATTTTTCCTTCTGCAGTTGTTTCAGAAGTCTGGCTTTTTCAGGTAACTTGGTATCCATCACAATTCTCAATAAAATTCTTCGTTCCCCAACACCGGGAATTTGATTCTTTTCCAGAGTCAAATTAGATTCATGTAACTTAAAATTTACACGAGTCGGAGGCTTTTATAATCGCATTAATTTTCAGGTAACGTTAAGGAGTAAGTACATGTTAAAATAAATACTATTTTACTAGTGTCAAACCGCCGCCAGCCTCTGGCAGGCTATAAAATAAGTATAGCACGGATTATATTTCTTTTCCCCTGCTTATTTCTTTTTCCTGATTTTGAGACTGGTATCGGTAAGAATAAAAAATATATCTTGACCACGGCCGTCTAAAATCCTTAATATTACGGGTCCGCCGATCAAATTTTATAAAAAGTTGGCCCATGGCCTCTACCTGGCAAGGGATGGTGATATTAAATAACAAGGCAACCTTGAGCGCTGGGTGTCCTCCATCGTCACGCTGGTATCGTGACGATGGCGGAAACCTTTGAACCCTGAACCTTTGAACCTTGCTTGTCCTCCATAGCCACGCGGCTAGCGTGACGAAGGCGGGAACCTCTGAACCCGGAATGGCTAAATTTATTTCCTCATATTTTGACTGGTCTAAAGGCTACAACAGCAAAAGCCTGAAAGCCGATATCCTTTCCGGCCTGACGGTGGCGCTGGTCCTCATCCCCCAGTCCATGGCCTATGCCGAGCTTGCCGGACTGCCGCCGTATTTCGGACTCTATGCCGCTTTTCTGCCGCCCATGGTCGCCGCGTTGTTCGGCTCCAGCCGCCAGCTGGCCACCGGGCCGGTGGCCGTGGTATCGCTGTTAACCGCAACAACACTTGAACCCCTGGCCACAGCCGGAAGCCAGCAATACATTGCCTACGCCATTTTGCTGGCGCTGATGGTCGGCGTATTTCAATTCACGCTCGGTGTATTGAAGCTGGGGCTGGTCGTGAATTTCATCTCTCACCCCGTCGTTAACGGTTTTAGCAATGCGGCTGCTCTCATTATTGCAACTTCCCAATTGCCCAAATTATTCGGTATCCACGTCGACAAGGCGCCGCACCATTACGAAATCGTCTATCAGGTCTTCCAAGCTGCCGCGCACCACGTACACTGGCCAACACTATTTATGGGCACGCTGGCCTTCGCCATTATGTATGGATTGAAGCGGTTGTCCCCCAGGCTGCCGAATGTTCTTGCGGCCGTTGTAATTACCACGATTCTTTCCTGGAGCCTTGGATTTGAGCACCAAGTTGTGGTGGATATTTCAGAGATCCGCTCCGAACAGCTCAGACAGACGATCAAAAAATTTAACCGGGCCCTCAATTCTGTGGCCCAGCTGTCAGATAAAAGGGCAAAACTGATCCAACGTCTCAATGTCGGCAAACGTTCTACGGATACGCTGGCAAAACTTGAAACCAGGCATGCGGCGGAGCGTGTCGCCCTGCAAATTGAACAATTAAAAACCGAGGCCCGGGATTATCACAGACAGTTGCGTCGATCTCTGCTTGAAGGTGTCCGGGGAAACGACGGCTCGCTGTCATTTTATCCCATCAACGAATTTGCTGATCGCAACCACGTGGACGGTCGCGTATGGCGCTTTAAGGCAGGTAATACACCCCTGCCGAACGACCAATTGCAAATTATCGGTGGCGGGGACGTCGTCGGCAACATCCCCCGGGGCCTGCCCTCCTTTTCCATGCCCGGGCTTGACTATCACGTCATCATTCACCTTTTGCCCTTTGTGGCCATGATCTCCTTGCTGGGATTTATGGAGGCCATCTCAGTCGCCAAAGCAATGGCCGCCAAAACCGGCCAGCGCCTTGACCTTAACCGGGAACTTATCGGCCAGGGCCTGGCAAATGTATGCGGCGCCGTTGCCAAAAGTTACCCGACTTCCGGATCTTTTTCCAGATCGGCTGTCAACCTTCAATCCGGAGCGGTCTCCGGCCTGTCCAGCATCTTCACCAGCCTGACGGTTGTCATCGTACTTTTGTTTTTCACCCCGCTTTTCTACCATTTGCCCCAATCGGTGCTGGCGGCAATAATTATGATGGCGGTCGTGGGGCTGTTGAATGTCAAAGGATTTATTCATGCCTGGCAGGCCCAGTGGTATGATGGTGCCATATCCATCATTACCTTTATCTGCACCCTGGCATTCGCGCCTCACCTGGATCGAGGCATCCTGATTGGCGCCTCCCTTTCCATTCTCGTCTTTCTTTACAAAAGCATGCGTCCTAAAGTTGTCGACCTCTCCCTGGATATCGACCGCACCCTGCACGATGCCGTCGCCAGTGGTCTGGAGCAGTGCCGTTATATAGACGTGGTTCGATTCGATGGCCCCTTATTTTTCGCCAACGCCAGCTATCTTGAGGACCAGATCAGAAATCGCCGGCGCTCGAAAAAGGATCTCAAACACATAATCATCTCCGCCGGCAGCATCAGTGATATTGACTCTTCCGGCGAAGAAGCATTATCTTTGACGGTGGATCGGGTACGAAGTGCCGGAATTGATATTTCACTGAGCGGCGTCAACCGATCCGTCATGCAAGTACTCAGGCAAACCCATTTGATTGTAAAAATCGGCGAGGACCATATCTACCCGACAATCGAAATCGCCATCAATGCGGTCCATGAAATGACCCACCTAGGCGGCCAAGAAAAAGACTGTCCGTTGACAAAGGTCTGTCGAATTCCCCGGGCACCCCGGTAAAGGGAGGATTAAATGCCGATCATAACCATATTCAGCGGTGGTTTCTGTCAGGAAAATCCGATTATCCAGGAAGTCATTGCACGCACCGGATACAGACGAATTGATGACGATGAAATTGTGGCCGAAGCAAGCCGGCGCTCGACGATGGCGCAAAGCAAAATAAAGCGGGCCTATTCATCCAAGACCTCGGTCTTCAATAAATTCACCCTCGAAAAAGAGCGTTCCCTGTCCTATCTCAGGCTTGCGGTTGCCGAATTGATCACCACCGGCAACGCGTTAATCACCTGCTTTTCCGGACAGCTTATCCCGGCCCACATCAGCCATGTCCTCAGGGTCTGCTTGATTGCACCCAAAAAATACCGAACTGCAGCGGCCGCCGAGCAGCTGGGCATATCGGAAAAAGATGCCGACAGGCTGGTTCAGCGGCGCGAAGAAGATTGTGCATTCTGGATTGATTCACTTTTTAGCAACGGCGATCCCTGGGACCCGATTCTTTATGATATTGTCATCCCGGTTGACAAAATGTCGCTGCAGGATGCGGCAACCCTGATAGCGGACAATGCCGCCAAGGACATCCTCCAGCAGACGGCTGATTCAAAACAGGCGCTGGAGGATTTCCGGCTGGCGGCTGAAACCGAGGCCGCTTTGGTTCAACAAGGACATGCCGTGCAGGTCAGCGCTAAAAACGGCGCCATTACATTGACCATCAACAAACATGTTCTCAGGCTCAACCGTCTCCAGGAAGAACTCAAATCAATCGCCGAACCGATTGGCGGCGTCAAATCGGTGGCGACCAAAACCGGCAGGGATTTTCACAAAACCGATATCTATCGTAAACACGATTTTGAAATGCCGTCCAAGGTGCTGCTGGTGGACGACGAACGCGAATTCGTTCAAACGCTGTCCGAACGACTGATGATGCGGGATATGGGATCAGCAGTTGCCTATGACGGAGAGTCTGCGCTGAGACTGATCAAAGAGGACGAACCGGAGGTCATCATTGTTGATCTTAAAATGCCCGGAATCGATGGATTCGATGTTTTGCGAAAGGTCAAGGAAACCCACCCGGAGATCGAAGTCATCATTGTCACCGGGCATGGCCACGAAGAGGACCGGCAATTGTGTATGGATCTGGGTGCTTTTGCCTACCTGCAAAAACCCCTCGACATCAATGTGCTCAGCGAAACGATTCAACAGGCCAACGAAAAAATACGGCAGCGGAAGGACGAAAAAGAAAATTCGTGACAATTCGTGTTAATTCGTGGCTTCAAAAAAATGGTTTTAATATAATCCAGAAATTCCGAGATACAAAATTATGTCTATCATTAAAAAATTAAAGCCAGGATTTCTGGATCACAAAGATGTCACCGCCGGGCTGTACAAACACCACTTTGACTTTCTGGGGATCTGGAAGCGGGCCATTCTGGTGACGGCGACCGTAGCGCTGGTGCCGCTGATTATCTGGGCCTTTTCCGGATACCGGCTTACCATGGAAACCATCGAGTCGGAACTCGTACTGCGCACCTCCCAGCTTATTTCGAATTCCTGGCGATCGGTTTCTTTGTTTCTGACCAAACGCAGATCGGTGCTGGATTTTATTGTCCATGACCACAGTCTGGCAACCTTGAAGGACCCTACCCGTCTGGCCGCTATTCTGGATAATCTCAACAACCGGTTTGGCGGAATCACGGATCTGGGTGTTATCGACAGCAGCGGTAAACAGATAACCCATGTCGGCTCGCATCCAATGAAAAGCCTCGATTACAACCAACTGCCCTGGTTTCGTGAAGTCTTGAACCGTGGTGCCTATATCAGTGAATTGGTCATAGGAGCACGCGGCAAACCCCATGTTGATTTCGCGGTCAAGCGCGAATTGCCGGACGGCTCCTTTTTCGTGCTGCATGCGGTTCTCATGCCGGAGCAGCTCACGGAATCCATCGCCCAAATTGATGTGGGCGCCAAAGGCGATCTTTTTATCATCAACGACAAGGGAGTGCTGCAGACCCCTTCCCGCTATTACGGTCCGATTTTTAAAAAATTATCACTGGCCGTCCCGCAATACTCTGCCAAAGCGCGCGTGTTTGAAAGCATCGACGATCATAATGACAGCATCGTCATCGGGTATGCCCATATTCCGGATACCCCCTATATTCTGATGATGGTCCAACCGCAAAGCGAACGCATTCAGCCCTGGTATAAAACGACCTGGGCATTTTCGGCAATTCTGGCAGCGAGTATTATTATGATCCTGCTGGTTACACTCGGGGTCGCCACACACCTGGTCAATCAGATCCACGAGGCCGACCAGGAACGGGTCGACACAATGCATCAGGTGGAATATACCAACAAAATGGTGTCCCTGGGACGGCTGGCTTCCGGGGTGGCCCATGAGATCAACAATCCGCTGGCCATCATTAACGAAAAGGCCGGACATATCCGGGACATATTCACGTTGACCGCCACCTATGCCAAGGATCCCAAGCTCATCGAGCTGGTGGATTCGGTTATCGCCACGGTGCAGCGCTGCGCAGCCGTCACCAGGGGTCTGTTGAATTTCTCCCGCCATCTCAATTTGAGCGTGCAGACCATCAATTTAGAGGAAATCATCACTGAGGTAAAAAATGTGTTGGCCAAAGATGCTGAATATAGATCCATTACCGTCGGCGTACAGGTATGGGAGAAACTCCCGCAATTTGAAAGTGACCGGGGCAAACTCGAGCAGGTGTTTTTTAATTTGTGTAACAACGCCATCAGCGCCATGAAGGACGGCGGCCACCTTGATATTGAGGCAATGCAGGAAAATGAGAACTTTATTGCAATTTCGTTTACTGACAATGGTCCCGGCATTCCGGAGTCGGATCTGAAGCACATTTTTGATCCATTTTTTTATTCCAAAGCAGGTCATGACGGAACCGGGGTGGGCCTGTCGGTAACCTATGCCCTTGTTCAGGAAATCGGCGGCACCATCAGCGTCCACAGCCAACTCGGCAAGGGGACGACGTTTGTAATTAATGTTCCCTTGATTATGCCGGATAAGGATTAGCTTTGCCGCCGTCTTTTGAGAACTCTACCCGGGAGTAATGGAGTGACGGAGTGTTGGGGTATTGAAAAAAGTATCGTTTCTGTGATCATTACTCCATCACTCCATTACTCCAACACTCCGGCTTTAATGTAAAAGGTAGGACTATCTATGTCTGCAAAACCAGAGATTGTACTGGAAACCGGTCTGCAATTCTTCGGCCAGATATCTGCCTCCATATCCCACGAGATAAAGAATGTAATGGCAATCATCAATGAGAACGCAGGACTGCTGGAAGACTTTACCTTAATGGAGAAACGGGGGGTGCCGATCGATCCGGAACGATTGAAATCGATGGCGGAGGGGGTCAAGAAGCAGATCGCCCGGGCAGACGTGATTCTCAAAAACATGAACCGGTTCGCACACAGCATCGACCATATCTTCACGGAAATAGATCTCACGCAAACAGTAGAACTCATCATAGCCCTGACTGCCAGGTTCGCCGCCATGAGGGGCATTGAGGTCGTCCTGCAACTGCCGGAAAAAGAGGTAAAATTCCAGACATCTCCATATTTAATGATGAACCTTCTCTGGCTGTGTCTGGATTATTCAATGTCCGCCTGCGGAGATAGCAAGCACATAGAACTTGTCGCCGAAGAGACGAAAGACGACATCCGAATTCAGATTAAAGGACTGGAACGTCTATCGGATATGGCGTCGACAACTTTTCCATCTGATCGCGAAAAACACCTGCTCGAGATACTGGCGGCGGAATTAGCGATAGAAATCGAAAATAAAAAGATTGTGCTGCGACTGCCACGGAATTTGGAATAAATCGTGGCCAGATAGTTTTAATTAAAGCCACGAATTAGCACGAATTGACCCGAATTTTTAAGCGAGTGCCGTATGTGACGAATATGAATATTCGTGGAAATTCGTGCCAAATTCGTGGCTGAAAAGATAGATATGACCAGGGAATGCCCTAAAAAATATTGTCCTATAGGAGTAGTTTAATGTCCGCAAAGGTTTTACTCGTTGATGACGAAAAGGATTTTCTAGATATCATGGCTGAACGCATGGGAGTTTGGGGTATGGAAGTATCCACCACCACATCAGCTGAAGATGCCCTCAAAATGGTGCAGGAAGAGCCCTATGATGCCGTGATAATGGATCTGATGATGCCCGAAATGGACGGGTTTAAAGCATTAAAACTGTTTAAAAAAACCAGACCCGAGGTACAAATCATATTTTTGACAGGCAATGTGCCGGAGGAAAAGTGCAATGAAGCCATCAGACTCGGCGCGATGGATGTTATCGAAAAACCTGCCGATTTGAAGGTCTTAACTCAAAAAATAGAAGAGGCCAAAGCCCTGAAAATGAAAAAGCCAGAGTAAACAATCCGCACATGCAAAGATGTCAATGCCACCACCAGGCCTATGGCTCACGGCTCATTGGAAATACCTGAAATTACACCAATCGGAAACCAATTGTCTTTTAAGTTGGATTTCTGTGCCTCAAGCGGATCAACCCAACCTGCAAAAGGTTCCATCTGCTGCTCGGGTAGAAACGGCCTTTTATTGGTTATCGTTCAGTAAAATAATGGCCTCGTGTTTTGTGCCTGCATGCTACTTCTCATCATCATCCATATGCATCAACGACTTGAGAATAGCCATAGGACTCGACCCCATTCTCAGCATTTCGATTTCTTCCATTCGCTTTTTGTCGTGCTCGAATTTTTTCTTAAGTCTTGCCTCGTAAGCATTTTTCAGTACTTCCAAAAGCTTCTCAAAGTCATATGGCTTTTCCAGGAAAGAATATGCGCCCAGCTTCGTCGCCTCTACGGCTGAATCGATTGCACCATGCCCCGATAGCATGATGACCTCCAAAAACTTATGCTTTTTCTTCAAGATCTGCAGAAGTTGGATTCCATCCATGCCCGGCATTCTTATATCTAGGATAGCCACGTCAAACTTTCCTTTTTTTGCAATCTTGACGGCAAGTTTCCCCTCGCTGGCGGTGGTAACATCAAAATCTCTCATTCCGAGCCTTTCTGAAATGGAGTTTAGAAAGTCTTCTTCATCGTCAACGATGAGAAGCTTAATTTTTTTCGTTTCCTCTGACATAGAAATACCTCCTGGGAATGAATGTTGTTTTAAAGGGAATCGATTATATTTATATCTAAAGCTGATATGCGTAAATGAATATGCTATGAATATCTTTGAGAATATTAAATGTCAAATAAATTTCAATGTAATTCGTTTTTTAATCAATTGAGGGATCGGGGTGTGTTTGTAACTAACCTTTGGATTTAATGGAGTTGATGATCGCCATCGAAATCCGCCGCAGGCGGATCTGAAATCTTCAGGGATCTTTCTGAATGAACAGGCTGCAGCACAGATAAATCTCTACTATTTCTCAAATGATTGGATCCCGGAGGCAACCACTTCCAATGCTTCTATCACCCTAATTTGTTTGACAACTTTGACCGTGTATGTTAGATGCCATCCCTTGTACTAAAAACCGAAAAAGGGGAGGAGGCGACGAATGGGGAAATTTTTTCGATCACCCTGGCTTGAAGTCAACGTGATGGTGGCCGTGCTCATCCTTTCGTACGTGGCACTTGCCTTATTCACGATAGGTGCCGAAACGCAGCCCGGCGAAATGACCGGCGGAGCCATTTGGGGATGGCTTTTTGGCTTCTTTTTTCTCAGTTTTGCGATTGCTATGGTGGCAGTGATCGGGGGCATCGGGGGCGGTGTGTTGTTTACACCTTTCATGCTGGCATTCACCCCCGTGGACAGTCTCATTGTCAGGGCAACCGGGCTGATTGTGGCCATGTTCAGCGGTCTGATTTCTACGGGACCCTTTATGAAGGGTGGATTGGCCAACCTGAAAATCTGCATCTTCTGTGCGGCGGCATACGGCGTTGGGGCCTTTACCGGGGCCCAGGGAGCCATCTACGTGGCCCAGCATCTGGGAGAGACCGGAGAGGGTCTAGTCCGTCTTGCCCTGGGGCTTATTCTTTGCTCACTGGCCGTATATTTTCTGGTCGGGGGCAAGAAAATCGAATGGCCTGAGGTTAAAAAAGTGGACGGATTTACAAAGCGGCTGAATCTCTCCCAACCGTACCACGAAGTATCCCTGAACAAAGTAATTGATTATCCGCTGACCAGAGCCGGCTGGGTGATTTTCGCAATCATCGGTGTCGGCATGCTTTCCGGATTTTTCGGCCTGGGGGCCGGCTGGGCCATCGTGCCGGCTCAAAACGTCATAATGGCCGTTCCCCTGAAAGTGGCCGCCGCCAACAGCGGGGTTCTCCTTGGAATGGGCGACTGCATCGGCGTGTGGCCCTATCTGCTCATGGGGGCCATCATTCCGGTTTTTGCGGCACCCTGGCTGGTCGGGCAGGTCCTGGGCGGTTTGCTGGGTGCCCTGATTCTCATTCGGGTAAAAGCCGGTTTTGTGAGATTTCTGTTGATTGGATTTATGTTCTTTGCGTGCTTCGGACTGCTTACCAAAGGGCTCGGCATGCTGGGTGTTATCGGAGCCGTACCGGTATGGCTCAATGGTCTGGTATTCCTGGTAATATTTGCAGCCGTCACCCGGTCCATCATCAAATATACACGATCGGGATCCTAAAGGAGGTCATGTTATGAGTGCTGAAAATCCCCCGAAAATGCCCCGTGCACAGACCACATATGGTGCCATCGTATATTGGATCACCATTCTATCCTGTCTCATATGCATGGTCGGTCCGGTCATTTCCGTGGCATCACCGGAAAACAATGTCCTGAATCCCTACAAGCTATTCAATGCCATATTTCAGGGCAAAGACGCTCAAACCGTGTGGCGGGAGGTGGGAAACGAATTCCCCGGAGGGCACTTTTACTTAAAAAATTTCACTTATGGTGACGGATTCACCCAGTTCGGTCTGGCTTTAGGCTGCAGCGTTGCCCTGTGGGCCCTCATTGCGGCGGCGGTTGCATATATCGGTGACAAGATTTATCTTTACACTGTTCTGGCTATTTGGGTGGCCGCTCTGGTCGCCATATCTATGATCGGTATTGTTGGGATGCACTAATGATGACAGTACCAATGAGAATAGGATAACCGATTATCAACAACGTTTTTCGGAGGGCACGAACATGGCAGAATTGGTATGTGAATGCCCCTTGACCAGGGGTGAAAGAATACTGGTGGCCGTAGACGGCACCGCATTCAGTGACATGGCGGTGGATCAGGCCATCAGCCTGGGGGGGATTTGTAATAGTAAAATTTTCGTGATCAGTGTCGTCGATCTCTACCCGGAGCAGATGGAGGTCGCCCCGAACCTGGTTGAAAAAATGTCTGAAGATGTCAGACAGCATCTGGACAAGGCCAAACAAAAAGTCGACCAGGCCGGTATCCCCTGCGAAACAATTGTTCGTATGGGGGGTAAACCGCATGAGTTCATTGTTCAAGAGGCCAAAGATAAAGAAATTGATCTCATCTGTATGGGAACCCAGGGCCGCAGCGGAATCGAGCGTGTTCTTATCGGCAGTGTCGCCCAGAATGTGCTTGGACATGCGCCATGCCCCGTACTGGTGGTCCCGGCTGTTTCATAGGGAATGGATCTGATTTTGAAATAATCAATGCGCCGGCGCAACCCGGGCGGGATGTCGATCTCACCGGAATGTATGCCGTCTTCCTGGCTGATTTCCTGCCCGTGGGACTTGTTGAATAGGATTTTCTTTTTTCCGGATGATATCAAACGGCTCCCTTAAAATTTAAACCGGGCCGCCAGCGTTAATTTGAAAAAAGCACAAGCGCGGATTGATGGTCAATATCCGCGCTTTTCTTTAATGGAACATCAATGACAGATGATCCATTATATTTATCCAAATATGGAGGTGCGACATGAAGGAACAAAAAGTCAAAGATTTGATGGTGGCGCTTTCGGAATATGCAACCGTAACCGAAGATGCCACCCTTTATGAAGCCGTTCTGTCACTGGAAGAGGCCCAGGAAAATTTCGAAGACAAACATACCCGCTATCGCCACCGGGCCATTCTGATACTGGATAAAAACGACAACGTCGTCGGCAAAGTCAGCCAGCTGGATGTGCTCAAAGCCCTGGAGCCCAAATACCAGGACATGATCCGGGGGGAGGGATCGCACCGGTATGGCTTTACCAAAAAGTTCATGCAATCCATGCTGGATGATTATCAGCTATTTGCCAGGCCTCTGGATGACATCTGCCGCAAAGCCGGAGAGCAACCCGTCCATAAATTTATGTATTCACCAACTGAAGGCGAATATATTAACGCAGAAGCATCCCTCGATGTTGCAATTCATCAATTGATCATGGGACAACATCAATCATTGCTCGTGACCCAGGATAAAAAAATTGTGGGGGTATTACGCCTGACCGATGTGTTTGCCGCCGTGTTCCATAAAATGAAAGAATGCTTTGTCGAATAAACTTCGAATAACCTCAAGGGCATTCAGCCAGTTCTATCGGCAGTTTTACAGGAGGGAGGAGGAAGGAATAAATGAGTAGTGATATTGCTGCGACAAGAAGTATTGACTGGAAAAAGACGGGATTTCTATTCCTGGGTATTGTCCTTTTTACAGTGGTCTACCTGTCACCGGCCTGGCCCGATGCCGTCGATCCCATGGGCAAACAATTTCCGCTGAGCACGGAGGCCAAGGGTGCCATAGCCGTGTTTCTGCTGGCCGCCACCTGGTGGGTTTTCGAAGTGGTGCCCATCGGCGTCACCAGTCTGGCGATCGGCGTCCTGCAGGCGATGTTTCTGATTCGCCCGGCCAGAGACGCCTTTACGGATTTTATGGTGCCATCGGTGATGTTTATTTTTGCATCCATCATGATCGGGCTGGTATTCACCAAGACCGGGTTGACCAAGCGCCTGGCGTATAAAATGCTGATCATCGTGGGTGAGAAAACCAGCATGATCTACCTGGGCTGTTTCATCGTTACAGCGGCCCTGGCCCATATCATGGCGCACACGGCGGTCGCGGCCACCATTTATCCGCTGCTGGTTTCGATTTATGCGCTTTACGGCGAAGGCGATAAAAAAACCAAATTCGGCAAAGGGTTGTTTATCGGAATGGCCTATGTCGCCGGTGCCGGAAGTATTGTCACTCTGCTGGGGGCCGCCCGGGGCGCCGTGGCCCTGGGCTTTTTCAAGGAAATCATGAATCAGGATATCACTTTTTTCGAGCTGACCTGGTATATGTTTCCCATTGGATGGATTATGACCTTCGTCCTGTGGGGCTTTTTTATGGTTTTCTTCAAACCTGAAAAGAAAACCATTCCGGGGCTGAGAGAAAAGGCCCGTCAGTTGAGCTCCGAGCTGGGGCCTTTAACCCGCAATGAGATCAAGGCGGCCGTGATCGTGGGCGCCTGTATTCTCGTCATGGCGGCCAAGCAGTTCCTGCCCGCGCTTGCGCCCATCGACAAAACCGCCATTATTCTGGTATCGACCATACTGTTTTTTGTCACCGGCATCATGGACATCGACGATCTGGAAGCCATTCCCTGGAACATTATTCTGCTGTTTGCCGGTGCGATGAGTATCGGCAATTGCCTGTGGCAGACCGGTGCCGCCAGCTGGATGGCGGTCAACTGGCTGGCCATGTTCCAGGAAGCCCACTGGTTCGTTTTCGTCATGAGCATCGCTTTTTTCGTCATGATCATGACCAACGTTATCATGAATGTGGCCGCCATCGCCATATCTCTGCCGGTGGCTCTGGTTATTGCGCCTTATCTGGGTGTGGCGGGTGAAGTAATTTTATTCTCGGCCCTGGTGACTGCCGGAATGCCGTTCCTGTTGTTGGTCGGCGCCGCCCCCAACGCAATTGCCTATGATTCCGGGCAGTTTACAACCGCAGAGTTTTTTCTTTACGGCATACCGGCCAGCGTACTGTTAATGATCGCCACCGGTTTTGCGGTCTACCTGTTATGGCCTATAATGGGCATGCCGGTGCTCACCGGCGGATAAATTCGAGGGGGTCGGCCGACGCATGCTGACTGCACGATGAAATACGGACAATAAAAAAACAGCTGACAGAGGTTCGACTCTGTCAGCTGTTTTTTTTAGGGTTGGATGATGATGGTTGGAAAGACGCCTTCCAGTTCACCCTCGGTATAAGGCTGAATTGTATTAGTGGCAATGTTCTGGTTTTTCTGGGCATGTCCCGGTGTGTTGGTCCCGTCAAAAAAGGCCCCGTTAGCTTCCAGGATGTGGTGAATGCGATCACGGAAGGCAGTTATGAAGCTTGCCCCCCCGCCCTCAAATGACAGGTTGCCCTGCACCATTCCGCCGTCGATTTTTGAAAAATCCCCGATGGCCATACTGTTCTGCTTCAAGTCATCGGAATTGTTGATCAGCCCCCAAACCAGATGCCCGGGCGGTATCGCTAACGGCTCTTCAATATCGATAATTGTATGGGGCATAACCACGCTCTCCTCCCCAATGAGCAAGCGGCTGTCGGCCCGCCCCTGCAAAAAGCTGTTGAATCCGACGAATATGTTTTTTTCCAGATCGGCATCGATGATGGTCGCTCCGTGGGCGGTCACATTGAAGCCTTCCAGTCGGGAATTGATAATGTAGCAGTGCTCCTGGGCATTGGTGCCTTTACCCAACCACGAATTTTCAAGATAGGCGCGCTGGGAGACCAGAACATTTTCGCCAAGGCGGGTTTTGGGCTTAATTACCGCATATCGATCCAGGGACGTGCTGGTTGGAACTGAAACAGACGGCTCCAGCTTGACAACATCAAAAACACGCTCGAAGTCTTCCTTGCGGTCTTCCCCAAAGTCAATCAGCAATCCCTGGGGCAGCCTTTCCGGATCGAAACTGATGTATTTTTTTAATCGGTCACGGGGATGTTGGTATAAAAAATTAAACTCGCCGGGGCTGCGGACCCAGACTGTTCCGGGGTCCACATTAAGATGATCGACCTCACCGGCCTGGATGTAGGAATACGCACCGACGACGCAATCATTCATGGTCGTCAGGTCGACAGTCGCAAATGGTTCCAGAAAACTACCGTCAATGGGGGAGCCGTGAATATTGGCATAGTGGGTGGAGACCGTATTTCTGATGAAAAAATTTTCAAGTGTCTCCGGGTCGTGGGAAAAATTATGAACCAGGGTTTTGATCAGAAAGCTGTCCTCGATTTCAATGCGTTCATCCCTTGCTATGGGTATTTTAAACTTCTGGAAATTAAATACGTCTCCCTTTTTTTTGAGTTCATCCCCCCGGATATCGCTTTTGTAAAGGATCGAGTTTCTGGTGCTGACTTTGCCTAAAAAATAACTCCCCGCCAGGCTGGAATGTCTGAAAACAAAATCCAGGGGATGGTGGGGCGTGACACCGTAAAAAGCATAGAATTTAACCAGCTGATCCGGTGGAACGAGCTTATAGACAAAAGGGGAAATATTGTGTTCAAGCTCCCGCAAATTGATGTCGTTTCTCTGAATTATCCGATCTAAGAGTTTAGTCAATTCTTTCATTTGGATTAAATCTCACCTTCTTTCATGGTGTGGAACACGGCTGCAAAGGCATCCGTCAGGCGCAATATACCGACGATTTTATTATCCCGGGTTGCCAGCAGTGACAGATGGTGCCCCATTACAAGTTGCACAATGGCTGCTTCAAGGGTCTCCTCCTGCTCGATGAATTCACCCTCGGAGGGGGCTTGCATGAAATCCTCTACTTTTAGTTTGGATGCTTCTCTGCAAAGGCTCTTCAGGGGCATGGCCTTCATTAGCCTCTGTTTGTGCATATCATGAACAAATTTGGAGCTGAAACCAAATTGTCCGAGATCAGAAAATTTCTCTGCCTCGTCGTCCTTTGGCTGAAGGGCGCGCAGCACGTCCAATTGACCCAATTTACCGATAACCCATCCATCAGCATCAAGAATCAAAACAGCACGGTGCCGATACTTCGTGTGATCAAATTCCTCCTGCGCTTTTTCAAGAGCCAGTACAGCGTCAAACAGGGTTGAACCTTCCGGAACCGTTGCATATTCGGATAATGGAACCATTAAATCCCTTACAAGAAAATCACTCACGGAATACCTCCAGCAAAATTTTAGAAAAATTAATCAGTTAATTTAAATCAAACAGCTTAAAAGTTCAACCAAATTTTAGTACCTGGATTTTGCACGCAAATACCCAAGGATGAAGTTTTAGTTCAACTATCCAAAATAGACTTGGGTGGTGGCTGCTACTCGTAAATTCAGGTGCCAATTTTTTCAAAATATTATTTAGGCTTCAATTATCAATCTGCCTGGCGCGTTAGGTGCTGTTTTAGAAGAGATACAGCTAAAAATTGATTCAAAATTCAGGTGTTAATAGCAAAATTGCCGATTGATTGTGTCTAAGTTACTGTGATAAAGAAAGTCAGGATGACAACGACCAAAAATGGATTTAGAGCCAGCTGAACCTGCAATCCCACAGCTGCGGGATTTGAATGGCGAGAATAAGGAAAAAGGAGCGCATCAATGAGCCTTGCAAACGTATTACTAGTAGATGATGAAGTGTCTTTCGTGGAAACATTTAGTGAACGTTTAGTCATGCGGAACCTTGACATCACAAAGGCATTCAGCGGAGAAGAGGCACTGCAAACACTTGAAAATAAGAATGACATCGAAGTCGTTGTTCTGGATGTAAAAATGCCTGGAATGGACGGAATTGAGACCCTGACCGAAATCAAAAAAAAATATCCACTGGTGGAAGTCATCATGCTTTCGGGTCACGCGGATGTCGAATCCGCCATCGACGGCATGAAGCAGGGCGCCTTTGATTACCTGATGAAGCCAAGCGACATCGATCAGATCGTCGCCAAGGTGACCGATGCGGCCGCTAAAAAACGCAGCCATGAAGAAAAAATAATTCAGGCCCGCATCAAAGAAATTACTTCCCGGAGAACCTGATCCGCCGCAGGCGGATAATTGAAGATTGTAGATTGTAGATTGAATATTTGTGGATGTCGTTTCACTCCGTCTTTTTAAATGGAAAGTAGGAGGTTTAGGATATAAGGAAGAAGTACTTCAATTGCGGATTTCGGAATGCGGATTGATAGGACAAACTGATTTCTGATTTGGGAATTGAGAATTCGAATTTAAAGAGCCGGCACCTTATTCCGCCAGCGTGAGCCTCGCGCCCTGCGCCGTTTATCGTGCCCGCCACCCCTGCGTCCTGCGCTTGAACCGCCTGCTGACAAGTTCGGCAAAACTGCGCACGACCACATTGGCAAACACGATCAGCATGCACATGGCCGCTGCCGGAGCCGTGTCGCCGGCATCGTCCATATTGATCACCGCCACCGAGGCCAGGGGATTATCACTGGTGTAAAGAAAAATCACGGCCGAGACCGTCGCCATCGAGCTGACGAAGTAAAACACGGCAATTTCCAGAATGGCCGGGAAACATACCGGCACCGTTACGCGCAAAAAGGTTTTGTAAAATGGCACGGCCATTGATTCGGCCACCGATTCAAACTCCTTGTCCAACTGCCGGATGGCCGTTGTGGCGGTCAGAAAGCTGACGGTATAGAAATGGATAACATTGCAGATAACCAGGATGGCCATGGTCCCGTATAGAAGATTGAATGGGTTGTAAAACTCGATTCCCGTGAATGGTATGTTCAAGTGGGTCTTGTTGAAGAAAAAGATGTAGGCAATCCCAATCACCAGACCGGGCAGTGCCAAGGGAAGAATTGAAAGGAAATAGGCGATCCGTCTGAGCCAGACGGTTCCTTTGGTTTTATCGATGAGGTAAGCGCTGGTAAAGGTGACAACTGCGCCGAAAAGAGCCGTCAGGGCCGCCATTCGAATGCTGTTCCAGAAGGCCGCGTAGCCACCGCCGCCGACGTCATCAAAGGCGTAGTGTTTCAAGGTCCAAATCTGAGGGTACTGCTCGGGATTGGTGAAGGCATAGGGCCAGGTTTTGACCAGCGAAGCCACCCCCGCCATGAAGACCATCAGCAGAATGAAGGCGGCAATCAGCGTACATATACTGCCGAAGAAGGTATCACGGGCTCGGTTGGCCTTGGGCACGTAAGGCACGCTGCGCGCAGTCACAATTGCCGTGGCGCGACGTTGCACGACGCGATCCGCAATAAAGGCCAGGACCGTCGGTATCAGCAAAATGATGCTCACCGTAGCTCCCATCCCGAAATTTTGCTGACCGATGACCTGCTTGTAAATGTCCACCGCCAGGATATTGAACTGACCGCCGACCACTTTCGGGGCGCCAAAGTCGGTGAAGGAGAGGGTAAAGGCCACAAAGACTGCGCTTAACAGGCCAAATTTAATGCTGGGGATAGTGACCATAAAAAAGGTCCGGACTTTGCCGGCCCCCAGGCTTTCGGATGCCTCATATAGTCGGGCATCCGTGTTGGAGAGCGCCACCAGCAGGATCATAAACGCCGGCGGAAAGGTGAAAACGACTTCGGCGATCACGATTCCCGTTATTCCGTAAAGATGGATGTCCCATGCCAGCCAGGGCAAGCGCTCGAAAAGCCCGGTCGTAATGACGCCCTTGTTGCCGAACATATAGACCAGTGAAAGCCCATACAGCATCGTCGGCGCAAAAAGGGGAATCATCGCGACGATACGGAAAAAAGCCTTGCCGAACATCAGGGTTCGGTGAATGCCGTAAGCGTACAAAAATGCCAGGCTAACCGAAATAGCGGTCGTGTAAAGGCCGACGCGCAAACTGTTCCAGACCGATTGCGCCAGGCCTGAGGACTCCATGTACTGGGTCAGAAACTCGATGGAGCGAAAGGCCTGAAAGGCCAGAACCAATAAAATGGCGATGGTGAGCATCCCATTCTGGTTGAAGGGCACCGTGGGTCGAATCAGGGTCCAGACGAAAAATCCGATAAGGGTGACGGCCAATAAAATATTGCCAAGCGCAACAAATGTGCGGCCCTGGGAGATCCCTTTAAGCCCAAAGTAGTCAAAGAAGTTGACCATGCCGATGAACCGTTCAATGACGACCAGATTCTCCCCCGGCGGAAACAAATCGCCCCCCACTTTCCAGCGTTGCCCCTCGCCGCGTTCGATTTCGATAGCCTCCACGGGCAATACTTCTTCGCTCATGGGGTCCGGGCGCGCCAGGTCACACACAACTCTTTCGATGCGTTCATCACCCAGCTCTACATAAACTCCCGAAATTTCGGCTTTACCCCGGCGGACCTCGACGGGCTTATTGTCGATATACAGGACATCTTTCTTGCCCGCTTCCCGCAACAATAGCACAGAGTGGCCGGCAACATTGATCTGGCCTCGAAAATCGTCCTCAGCCTTCTCCTGTTGCGTGGGTTCCTCGATTTTCACCACCAGTTCAATGTGAGTGGCCCGATCCACAACGTCCAGCAGGGGCAATACAATGCCCACCATGAGCCAGACGCATGCAAAAGCGATGAGCACACGACGCACCCAATCCTCCGGACTTGACTTTTTGGTCACCCGCCGTCCGCTGGCCTTGGAATGGATTGCTAATCCACCGGGGCTTTCGAGCTTTCTCACAACGATCCTCTTTGATGCAGTCCCAATTGAATTAAAAACCAATTGGGAGTTATCTGTTACGCGGTATAAGTTAATCGTAGAAAAGGAATTTGAACAATTGCATTTTACCTTCCACTGTTTACGATCGACTTTCAACCCGGTTGTCTGCGGCTTTTACCTTTAACCTTACACATTATACCCTATACCTTATACCGATCCAACTCCTGCAACCATAACCTGGCGGCCCTCCGTCTTTTCCCGTCGAAGTTCGAAGAGCGAAGTCGAAAGCCTGGAAGGCGGAGAGGGGACACCTATATCAAGGCCTTCTTTTGGCTTGGAAAAGGAGCAGCCTTTCGGGAGGTAAATGAATCGGCAGTTCCATCTGGGTGTGGATATTCATGGACTCCATGGTCTCCACCTGCAGATCCATATTCAGGCGCTGGTCAGTCGCCCCACCCGCCTCGTGCAGAACCCGCAGGCGTATCGTGTATAGAGATCCCCTGAACTCAATACGCTCGACCTTGGTTTTCAAAATGTTAAAGTCTACCGACTCATCACGGATGACCCGGATATCTTCCGGTCGAATGGCGACGACCACGGGCCGGCCCTGGTATTTAACTGCCCGGCCCGGTTTCAACTGTAATATATACTGGCCAAAGAATATGGCGTCCGGATCACGTCCCATGCAATCCGATATGAAGTTCATCTCTCCGATAAAATCGGCCACAAAGGGGTTTTCCGGCGACACGTAAAGCTCATGCGGGGTGGCGTACTGCATCAGCTTACCTTCGTCGATGACCACAACGCGGTCGGCCATGGTTAGCGCCTCTTCCTGGTCATGGGTCACCATAAGGGTTGTAACCCCAAGGGTCTCCTGTATGCGACGGATCTCGGCCCGCAGGTACACCCGCACGCGGGCATCCAGAGCCGAGAGCGGCTCATCCAGCAATAGCATAGAGGGGCTGGGGGCCAGCGCCCGCGCCAGGGCAACGCGCTGCTGCTGACCGCCGGAAAGTTGGGCCGGGTATTTGTGCGACTGTTCCTGGATGCCGACAAGTTCCAGCATCTCCATGGCACGTTGTTCCCGCTGTTCCTTGGAGAACTGGCGGCGCTTGATTCCGTACTGCACATTGCCGATAATGTTGATATTGGGAAACAGCGCATAGGACTGGAACACGATTCCCAGGTGCCTGTTTGCCACCGGTTCGCGGGACACATCGCGACCCCCAATCCACACCGATCCGGAATTCTGCTCCTCCAGACCGGCGATGACCCTCAAAAGTGTTGTCTTCCCGCATCCGCTCGGACCCAGGACCGAAACGAACTCTCCCTGCTTGATGCCGACGCTGATGTCACTTAACGCGGTAAACTGGCCAAACAGCTTGGTAATATTACGAACCTCCAGGAAATATTCGTCAGCGTTATTTTCGATGTTCTGATCCATTCATCTCTCTCAGTGTTAGATCCCATAAATATTTTAAAAAAATAATAATGGATATCTAAATACAGTTGGACTTATGATTGAGAAAATCCCAAGCACCAATTATCAAATGACAAACAATATCCAAATTCGAAATTCCAAAAATTCCCCTGACCCCCTTTAGAAAAGAGAGGGAGACAAGTTTGGAATTTGAGTCATTGTATTTTGAGATTTGTTTGGGATTTGAGTTTTGTTATTTGGGATTTAATTTGCTGTTCCTTGCAATAGAAAGATCAATAAAATCTATCAAAGTTATGTAAATTACCTAAAGGAAACAACACTAAACGCCGGCACAACCGGTCCACCGGTTGTGCCGGCAATTAGGTTGGTTGGCACTATCTGTTACTTCTTAGGTGCACTCTTGCTGTCGTAACGCTGAATCCACTCTTTGAGAATACTTTTGCGGCTCTGAGCGGCCCACTGCAGGTCGTTGTCGATCAGGACCGACATCGGATCTGACGGCCAGCCTTCGGGGGCCTCAACTTTTATGTCGGTGGCCACAATGGGGTAGACCTTGGCATACATGGCCATGGCGTCATCGCTGATGGCCCAGTCCAGGAATATTTTGGCCTCTTTCTTGATGCGGGGTTTTTTCATCAAGGCGTTTGCTTCGACCTCGTATCCGGAACCCTCTTTGGGGAACGCAACCACGACCGGCTCGCCTTTGGCGCGTTGTTTAAACCCGCGGTAGGCAAAAGACATTCCGATCGGAAACTCACCTTTGCCTGCCATTTTCGCCGGTTTGGATCCCGAATGGGTGTACATGGCGATGTTTTCGTGCAGTTGATCCAGGTAATCCCAACCTTTCTCTTTCCCCATGAGTTGGAGAATTGCCGAGACGGTCAGGAATCCGGTGCCGGATGAAGCCGGATTCGGCATGACGAGATGGCCCTTATACATTGGCTTGATAAGATCGGCATAAGATTGGGGCAGCACAATACCCTTGGCTTTCATTTCGATCGTGTTGCCGACGATTCCGGTAACATAGGCCTTAATGCCGACCCAGCGAACAGGATTATCCCTTCCATCCTTCATCCCTTTTCTGACCTTTTCGACGCCTTTAGGATTGTAGCCTTTAAGCATACCCAGATCGTTGCAAATCAGAAGGCTTGTGGCCGCCGTACCCCACACCACGTCTGCCTGGATGTTATCTTTTTCGGCCAGAAGTTTGGCAGTAACAATCCCCGTTGAATCCCGAACGATGTTAAGTTTGATGTCCGGATGGGCTTTTTTGAAAGCCGGTAAGTAAACAGCAAGTTCGTCGTCTTCCAGGGCTGTATAAACCAAAAGATCCCCGGCACTGGCACTGCCGAAACCCACCAATGTCATCAGGGCTACCAGACCCAAAATAACACCAATAAAATTACCCTTGTTTTTTGCATGCAGAATGTTCATCATTACACGACCTCCTTTTTTAAGTATTAATAGTTATTTCAGCAACTTTTTTTGCCTCCCAATTTATGAATGATACAGTTACCGTTTGATCAACCGCTAATTATTCGAGATGGAACAAATCCGATAATGAGACTCATTCAGAAATTATGCAATAGCAAATTTACTAAGTGATGCCAAGAAAAATAATCTCACTTTCGCTATAAGCTTTGGTTATGGATGGATTGACCCGTCCTGAATAGGGAATAAAATCTATGTTCTCTAGCGGGAAAATGCCCTAAGCCATGGGTAATTCCCCCAAAAAAATAAGCTGTTCTACCCATGGACAAATCAGATCAGAAGATATAAAAATATACCAAATTTAATGAAGTTTTATGCGCATGGGAGGCTACATTTCAGTGCGCGGCGCAAGGGTGGTTCTTTGTTGAAAGGGCTACCCTTCAACTTTCCCGGTCAACCCTCAAATAAACGCCCGGCATGTCTATTTACTCCCAAGTCCCTTTAATAATGCATTCCGCCGCCCCCATTGGTCATCACTTTGCAAAGGAGAAATCCCCATGAAAGATCTGGTCGCTCACATTGCCCGCGAATTGGTCGATAAACCTGATGAGGTATCCGTAGCAGAAGTTGAAGGAAATCAAACATCAGTCCTGGAATTGAAGGTTGCTAAAGATGATTTAGGCAAAGTTATCGGCAAACGGGGTCGTATTGCCCATGCCATACGCACGATCGTCGGCTCGGTTTCAGCCAAAGAAAAAAGGCGCATTGTCCTTGAAATCATAGATTAGAAAGGCCGGCTTAGCCCAGGGGACTGATGAGCCGGGATTGACAAACGCCGCCATATTGGCTTATAAGAGATCCGGGACCAGTATTGCGTGCAAAATTCTGGTAGTCATTAAAGAGGGAAAAAAATCAGTTTTCATTTTTCATCGATCATAAGTTATACAAACGATTGATGATAGGAGACAACCTTCATGGGCGAATTATGGCCCTTACACTGTATCCGGGATACAAAATTGTAAGGGCTTTTTTAATTTTATGGGTACTTTTTGTTTCATCCCCTACCAAAAAAAAATCCAAAAAACCTGGGTGCCGGGGCACAAAGAAGGACACTTCGCGTTTTATGAGTCCGGGGAGATCGGATGATGATCGGAAAATCCATTTATGACCATATTGACGGAATAGATTTTGATTCACGGACCTATCGATTCAGATCCACCGAAGAGCTCGAATTGGAACGCGAAGAGCGTAAATTGGCCATCAAGCTGCTGCGTCGCCGCGATGATATTTTAAAAGCTGTCCATCTCTTTTCCGAACGCTTTTTAAGGATGCCGCTCACAGAAAGCAGTATTGAGCCCATATTGGAGACACTGGGCCACGCCGCTGAAGTCAGCCGGGTATATATTTTTGAAAACCGAACTCGCACAGACGGAGCGCTGGCAACCAGCCAGCGCTACGAATGGGTCGCTCCTGGTATTAGAGCCCAGCTTGACAATGACAACCTGCAGGAACTGCCATGGTTGGAAGCCGGTTTCAGGCGCTGGGTCGAAACCCTCGGGAGACATGAGCTGATTTACGGTCACGTGAGCGAGTTTCCGGAGTCGGAAAAGAAGATTTTATCAGTCCAGCACATTATCTCCATTATGGTCGCACCCATTTTTGTCGGCGACGACTGGTGGGGAATTATCGGTTTCGATGACTGCCTGTTGGAACGCGAGTGGTCTCCGGTTGAAATTGAAGCACTCAAAACAGCGGCTAATGTCCTCGGCGCCGCAATTCAGCGAACAAAAGCTGAGGAGGCGTTGCTGCAATCTGAAAAAAAATATCGACTGGTAGTTGATAATGCCAATGAGGGCATCGTCATCACCCAGGATGGTATGCTCAAGTTTGCCAATCCGTCAATCTCCGAATTCACGGGTTACACCGAAAATACCCACCAAGAGCAATCTTTTCTGGAATATGTCCATCCGGACGACAGGGAAATGGTCATCGAACACCACCGCAAACGATTGTCCGGTGAGGAAATACCTCGCCCCTACTCTTTCAGAATGATCGACCAAAAAAAACATATCCGATGGATCCAAAACAACGGCGTTGTCGTCGAATGGGAGGGCCGACCGGCAACATTGAACTTCCTGTTGGACAATACCGAGCGAAAAAAAGCTGTGGATGCCCTGGCAGTGAGCGAAGAAAAATATCGACAACTTTTTGAAAGTGAATCCGATGCCGTGATGATATTTGATGCCCAAACCCAGCAATTTGAGGATGCCAACCCGGCCACATTAGATCTCTTTGGCTATTCAAAACCCGAATTCCTGGAACTGACGGTCGCAGGCATATCGGCCGAAAAAAATAAAACGCGAAAATCGGTTGGCAAAGTGATCCGGGATGATTCGCAAAGTACAAAAATACCCCTGCGCTATTTCATAAGAAAGGATGGCACTGTATTCCCGGGCGAAATATCCGCCGGTAAATTTATTTCCGGAGACCGCACAAAGATAATTGGTGCCGTGCGCGACATCACCAGTCGATTAGAGGCCGAAGAGAAAATTCGGGCTCTCAATCAGCAGCTGATAAAGGCCCAGGAAAACGAACGCAATCGGATAGCCGGTTATTTGCACGATCATGTGGCGCAAAATCTGTCGAGCTTAAAAATCGCCCTCGAAACGCTATTTGATCATCAGCGCGAGGTGCCCCCAGAAATTGGTACAAAAATCTGTGAATTATCGAAAATCCTGCAAGATTCGATTACTGCAGTGCGAGATTTATCTTACGATTTGCATCCGCCCGGGATGGATCAGCTTGGGCTGGTCCGGACGGTATATCAATACTGTGAAGATTACTCCGAAAAAAATGATGTGAGTGTTGACTTTTACTCGGCCGGTATGAAGGATTTGAAGCTTGAATTTGACACTGAAATCAATTTATATCGTCTGATCCAAGAAGGTCTCAACAACATCAAAAAACACGCCCAAGCCGACCATGTCGTCATCCGACTTGTCGCATCATCACCATATATCATTTTGCGAATCGAAGACAACGGTCAAGGTTTTGATGTGGAACGTCGTCTGGCCAGGTCTTTCAAAGAAAAGCGATTGGGCTTGTCCAGCATGGAGGAACGCGTCAGTATGCTGGAAGGCACGATGAGTATCAAATCCCAGCCGTCAAAGGGAACCAGCCTTTTCATTGAAGTCCCCTGCAAGGAGAGAACGGATGACTGATAAAATACCGATCTTGATTGTTGATGACCATCCCCTGTTTCGGGAGGGTCTAAAGACAATTATCGGACGCAACCGTCAATACGAAGTCGTCGGAGAGGCCGGCAGCGGGCAGGAGGGTCTCGAGTTGGCCCGCAAAACAAAGCCCGCCCTGATGATGATCGATCTGTCGCTGCCGGATATGAACGGCATACAATTAACCCGCAAATTACGGTCCGAACTTCCCGCGACGACGATCATCATTGTCACCATGCATGCGAAAGTCGACTACATCGCCGAGGCTTTTCAAGCCGGTGCCACAGGGTATGTAATCAAGGAATCCGCTGCTGAAGGCTTACTGAAAGGGATAGAAACCGCTTTAAAAGGGGATTATTTCCTTGACAGTGCCGTATCCTCACAAGTTGTGCAGACATTGATGAAGCTGCCGGGCAAAGAGACCAAGATTATCGATGCGCGCTACGCATCGCTAACCGCCAGGGAACAGGAAATTTTAAGATTGCTGGCCGAAGGCTTGTCGACCAAGGAGATTGCTGAAAAGCTTTTCATCAGTCCCAAGACCGTCGAAAATCACCGCGCGAACATTATGAACAAACTGGATCTTCACAGCACCCTGGAACTGGTCCGCTATGCCGCCAAACTGGGCCTAATAGATATGGATTTGTGGACGAATTAGCGGGTCGCGGGACAAGCCAGTAATATAGGAAGGTGAGAAACTGTGGTAGCTACTTATGGCATAGGGCAGAGCGCATAGGGCATGGCGCGTTGAGTTAGGACGATTTGAATCCGGAATATCCGTCTTCTGACTTCTGTTCTCTGTCCCGCTGGTATTTGGGTGGGGGTGCGGGTCTCAGGCAAATAGCGAAAGGTTGAGGGTAACTGACTCAAGGCGCAAGGAATTGTCCGAAATCACCACTCAGTCAGCATTCCTGATGCCCACAATCTATTGGTGATTCTTAGACTGATAACGCCGGGATCATAATTTCTTCAAGTTGCTTTCTTTGCTTTTCAATGAGATCTTTAGCCTTTACTCTTTCAAAATTGATCATTTTTCCAAAACGAATCGTTACCTTTGAAAAGGGTTTTGGTAGAATAAATTTATCCCAACTGTTGAATTGCCAGGCATTTTCTGCAGAAGCATAAAAAGGAACAATCGCTGCATTCGTGGCATGTGCCAAACGAATCACACCTGGCTTTACGACACCGGAAGGTCCCCGCGGTCCATCTACTATATGAGCTGATAGTTTTGATTTTTTAAGATTAGCGATCATATTTTTTAAAGCTAACATACCGCCTTTTGAAGAAGAACCACGAACTGGAGTCCAGCCGCTGCGTTCAGCAATACCGGCTACAATTTTCCCATCCTTGCTTTGACTAATCATTAGACTCGGCTTGAAGTCTTTATAACTTTGAAAATGACGGACACCAGAAAAAAATTGTTGATGCCATGTACAAAGCAAAACAGTCCCGCCATTGTTCAAATAATTCAACCATTCTTCCTCATTTTCAATGGTTAGACAGAAAGTCCCTGAATATATCCGGTTAAGTCGATAAAGAAATGAAATGAACAATTCTGACGTAATGAAACGGTCTATTTTTACTCTCAAAACAACATTTCCTCTATATCATATTCAAAATTCCCACTTCCGCATTCCGACTGCCCACTTCAGAACTCTGTCATCTGTCCTCTGACTTCTGTTCTCACAGTTCATACGGCGTCAGGCTCTCATATCCGTCTTCGGTGACCAGCACCGTCTGCTCAAACTGGGCGGACAATGATCCGTCTTTCGTGACGGCCGTCCAGTTATCATCCAGTATTCTCAAATCTTTATTGCCAAAGTTGATCATGGGCTCCACCGTAAATACCATCCCCGGGATCAGGGTTATCCCGGCACCTCTGTTGCCGAAATGAGGAATCTGGGGGGCTTCATGGAAATCAAAGCCCACGCCATGACCGACAAACTCCCTGACCACTGAACAGCCCTGGGCTTCCGCGTAAGTTTGAATGGTCCACCCGATATCACCCAGCGTATTGCCCGGTTTTATAATGGACATCGCCCGTTTGAGGCATTCCCGTGCAATACTGACGATTTTGGTTGCATCGGCATCCGGTGTGCCGACAAAAAACGTCTTATTCGCATCGGCATAGTAGCCGTTTAAAATGGACGTGACGTCGATATTAACAATATCGCCATTGCTCAAAACACGATTGCCTGGAATCCCGTGGCAGATAACCTCGTTGGCGGAAACACATACACTTTTGGGAAAATCCCGATAATTTAAAGGCGCCGGTGTCGCACCATTTTTTATCGTAAACTCGTGAACCAGGGTGTTGATTTCTTCGGTCACCAGTCCGGGTCTTATTTTTGATTCAACCAGATCGAGTGTTTCCAGCACCAGGCTTCCTGCCTTGCGGATGGCCTCGATGTCACGTTCTTTTTTGAGTCGAATGCCGTATTTTTTGCTGTACAATGCCTCAATATCTCTGTTGGGCGTCATGCTAGCGCTGAGACAGCATTTCTTGTATTTCAACCCGCTGCCGCAGGGACAGGGATCATTGCGACCCACTTTCACAGTTCTCGTTTTCATATTAATTCTCAAATTCGTCAAATTTGTTTCTTGTCCAACCCAGCCGCGGCGGGATATGGCACCCGGTTGTAAGTTCAATTTGTAAGGCACTGCCGTGTTTTTGCCTTTTCGGCTTATGGCATGAAACCCAAGCCACCCGTTATGCGGGGGGTAGTTATCGCTATTCGAAGCATCGACTGCCCGGCCGGATAAATCTTTGGCCCATAATTCGGCAGGATGGAAACATAAATTGTAAAAATAATATACTTTTTGCATGATTTCAACCACCAATATAATTGGGTGGGAATTTGCCCTGGAAATAATTATATGATAATCGACTATAAATGGTTTTAATTGGATAAAGTTTCTCTTTAAAAAGCGAAAACTCTACTGACCAGGGCAGGAGATGTGCGCCAATGATGTCCAGCTACAAGTTTAACCGCCTTGAATTTGCAGGTTCCCTCGGTGATTTGGGCACCCTGCTCCCATTGGCGATCGGGTTGATATTGATAAATGGATTAAGCCCGACGGGACTGTTTTTATCCGTCGGTCTTTTTTATATCTTGTCCGGGATGTATTACGGTGTACCGGTTCCGGTGCAACCGATGAAAGTAATCGGTGCCTATTCGATTGCAACTGCAATGGCGGCATCCCAAATTACGGCTTCGGGGTTGCTGATAGGCGTCATCCTGCTGGTCATCGGCGCAACCGGTGTCATAACACTTATCGGACGCTATATCCCCAAATCAGTCGTTAGGGGAGTTCAGCTTTCCACCGGCACCTTGCTGATGGTCCAAGGCATTAAATTTATGCTGGGCACCTCCAAGCTGCAGATGCTTCAGCAGTCGGCCGAACCCTTTCTTGTACTGGACGGCATCGGTCCGCTGCCGATTGGAATCATCATTGGCACGGCAGGAGGCTTGATAACCCTTTTGCTTTTGGATAATAAAAAGATACCGGCAGGACTTCTGGTAGTAATTGGCGGGCTCGCCCTCGGCCTATTGTTCGGAAATCACGAATCGCTCAATAACATAAAGCCGGGTCTTTATCTTCCGCGATTTCTGCCTTTTGGGTGGCCGACCAAAACCGATTTCACTTTCGCCCTGTTGGCCCTGGTATTGCCTCAAATCCCCATGACGCTCGGCAATGCTGTCATTGCCTATGCTGATCTTTCAAAAGATTATTTCGGCCGGCAATCCGGCAAAGTCACCTATCCGGCAGCATGCATTACCATGGGCATGGCCAACCTGTTGAGCTCTTTTATCGGGGGAATGCCATCGTGCCACGGCGCGGGTGGTTTAGCCGCCCATTATCGATTCGGAGCCCGCACGGGCGGGTCAAACTTTATCATCGGTTTGATTTTTATTCTGCTGGCCCTTTTTCTGGGGCCGTATACGCTTTCTGCGGTTAACCTCATCCCGATGTCTATCCTGGGAGTCTTGCTATTATTTGCCGGCAGTCAGCTGGGCCTGACCATAATAGATCTTCAAGGACGCAATGAATATTTTGTAATTCTGGTGATATTGGGGATAACGCTGGCCAGTAATCTTGCCGCAGGCTTCATCGTTGGAGTGGCTGTGGCCCATATTTTAAGCATAGAGCGATTTAAGGTTTAAATGATATCTTTTTCTCGTAGGGGCGGGGTTAAATCCCATAAGCGCTAAGTTATCTTGTAACTAAATACACGTTGCAGATATGCCATATGCGCTGGTATCAAGAGCACCATGAACTGAAAACAGGCTGAACATCTTTTCAATTTCTACCACAAAGATAAATTAGCGCTTATGGGGATAAACCCCGCCGCTACATCGAAAAACAAGCTTTCGATGAATATACGCATTGCAGGATTATAAACAGTTTTTACAGATAATTCCGGTCTAGAAAATATTAACCGCTTCGGGTGGTATTAACATCTTAATCGTCTCTCCGATCATCGGACGTGTTTGCTTATATTGTTCCGGGCGTATAAGCATGGCTATCAAGATCCCGGCATCGATAACAACTCGAATCCGGCCATTTTCAGCGGAGACCTGTACGACCCTTCCCTGAAGATTACTGCCAAGGATATTCTCTTCAGCTGTGCCGCCAATGGAAATATCCTCCGGATTGATAAACACCCTGACCTGCTTCTTTTTATCTACCAGCATATCCTGCTTAATAGTCAGGCGAACTGTATCCCCGATTAGGCATTGACGGTTTCCGGATGGATCCTGAACCAGCCGGGCCGAAAAGATATTCTCATAAGCGGTTGGAACCATTTTGCCGTGATTAAGCACCAGCGTGTGGTTGGCGAGGCTGGATGCCAGCATACGATCATGGGTGGTAAACAAAATAGTGATTTTCTTTGTTTCGGCAATATGCCTTAAAATATTGCCGATGATGCTCTGGTTTTCAACATCGACACTTGAAGTCGGCTCATCACATAAGAACACGGCCGGTGAGAGTGCCAAGGCGCGTGCAATGGCCACCCGCTGCGTTTCTCCTCCTGAGAGGTGATGGGCCTGGGCCTCGGCAAAATCCTGCATCCCCACCAGATCCAGGGTTTCTTCAATGATGCGTCGACGCTGTATTTTGGGAATCCCTCTGATTTTTAAGCCAAATTCCAGGTTTTTATGGACGGTTGTCGTAAAAAGAATCGGCTGCTGATCCAGGATGATCACATCTTTTCGTAGCCGCTGTAGCTCTGGTTCTGAGAATTGAACCGCCCGGGATCGAAAAGTTATTTGACCGCTGGTGGGCGGCTCAATAAAACCAAGAATATTTATAAACGTGGTTTTCCCAGCACCGTTGGGCCCCAGAAGCGCGAAGATTCCTTCCCTTTCAATTTCAAACCGTGGAATGTCTAAAACCGTCCTGCGGCCGTAGGTTTTTGTTAATTGGGTTATAGAGTAAATCATCAGCTTCGAATCCTGCCCTGAAAAAAATGAAAAAGAAGGTTCATGCCAAAGCTGAAGCTCAGTAAAACAATTCCCAGAGCAATCGCCAGGGTGAAAGACCCCTTGTCATACTCCAGCGCCATGGCCGTGGTCATAGTGCGTGTAAAGCCTTTAATATTTCCACCCAGCATCATACTGATGCCGACTTCCGATATAACCCGACCATAAGCGGCGATGACAGCGGCAATAATCCCGAAACGCGCTTCTCTGAAAATAACCCAGGCGGTTTGCAGACGGTTGGCGCCGAGCGTCAGAGCTGTTTTGCGATAGCGTTCATCGATCCGGCTGATGGCGGCAATCGTAAATGCGGCGACAACGGGGATTATCAGTATGGCTTGCCCAATTATGATAGCTTGCTGGGTGTAGAGTAGGTCCAAAGGTCCGAAGATGCCTCTGCGGGATATAAATGCATAAACAAACAGACCGATAACCACCGTCGGCAGGGCCAACAGGGTATTTAAAATCGTAATCACGATCCGCTTACCCGGAAATTTCTCAAAAGAGATTACAAAACCGAGAGGAATTCCCACTAACCCTGCAAAAATCGTTGAAATGCAGCTTACTCTCAACGAAACGGCGATAATTGAGACCATCTCCGCATCTAGCGAAAACACCATCAGGAAGGCCGAAGCGAAACTGTCTAGAATAAGATCCATAACTTTTCCTGAAAGAAAAGAAATTCGAAATCCGAAGCACGAAACTCGAAACAATATCAAATGACAAAAATCCAAATTAAAAAAACAAAGTTATCAAGGAGAAACAAATTAAGGATGTAACAGTTTCGAACATTGGGACATTTGAATTTAGAATTTGTTTCGAATTTCGTATTTTGTGCTTCGAATTTCCGGTTTACCGGTTTGCATCTGGATAAAATAATTGTTTCCCCAGTAACCGATAATTGGCAATGAGTGTCTGCCCTTGATCCGACACGAGCCATTTGGCAAAGTCATCGGCTAAATGGTACTTGACGTGGGAATGTTTTTTGGGGCTCACCGGAATCACGCCATAGGGATTGGCCAAAGCCGCATCCCCTTCACATAAAACATCCAGCTCAATGGGAATGTCGCGACCAAACTTATATTTAATATAGGTTCCGCGATCGGCCAGAGCATAGGCCTGCTTCTCATCTGCAAAATTGAGCGTTTTGCCCATTCCCTGCCCGATGGAAAGATACCATACCCCCAGTCCTTTGGGGTGCAGATAGTTGACCTGTCGCTTCTTGCCCTTTTTGACAATGGTATCGCTCTTTTTTTCAACCGGCAGACCGGAAGCTTTCCATAGGGCCTGCTCTTTGGTGTGGGTGCCGCTGTCATCACCCCGGGAGACAAAGAGAGACCGGGAATCAGCAATTTTTTTGAGGGCTTCATTTGCGTTGGTCATGCCCTCGATTCCAGCCGGATCCTTTGCAGGACCTAATATAACAAAATCATTGTGCATCACGGCATAGCGTTTGGTGCCGTAGCCTTCATTTATAAATTTTTCCTCACGGCCTTTGGCATGCACAAATATGACGTCCACATTGCCGTCCATGCCGTCTCTTATGGCGGCCCCCGTTCCCTTGGCGATCACTTTGACCTTTATCCCGGTCTCTTTTTCAAGTTCCGGCAACAGGATGTCTAGCAAACCACTAGATTGTGTACTAGTGGTGGTTGACATTTTAATAATTTTGTCTTCCCCTAATACCATGGTGGACCCAAAACAAACTAATAAAACTGCAAATATCACCCACACAAAATAACTCTTCATGCTCTGCTCCTTTTCTAGTGACACACTTCTACCAGATTTTTTCATTCGTATGGTTAAGATCGTTACTATCGTTGGACTCCTATAGATTGCTCATCCAACTTCCAAATTCCGCATCCTTGCCGCGCCATAGTCCTGCCTTATCGGACGACGGCGGGTCCCACTTCGACTCGACTGAACTCGTCGCAGGCCAACTTCAAAAGTCAGTCCTCTGATTCCCTTGGAAAAACCATTTTACCGCTCAAACTCAAATCATAGCCTTGCAGCTTTTCAGCAATTTTACGAAAATCTTTCTCATGCAGTAGCCCCAGAAACCGCTGAATACCGGCATTAAAAAAACGATCCTTGGCGATCATCAAGTCATAGCGTTCCCAGCGCAGTGGAATAAAAGCGAGATCCAGCAATCCTGCAACAGCCCGGATACATGGCCCGGCATCAGCGCGACCGGATAAAATCTCGAGGCCCACATCCAGGTGGCGAGATACTTCGTGGGCGTATCCGTTAATTTTTTCGCCTTTGATGCCCGCTTTTTTCAATTGATTGTCCAGCAGCAGACGAGTGCCGGTGGCCAGGGAACGATTGACGATCGTTAAACCTTTGTGCGCCAAATCTTCGACGGAAGTAATCTTCTTGGGATTGCCCTTTTGAATCAAAAGGCCCTGTTCGCGTCGACAAAAATTCACCACCGCCGGCATTTTATCCAGTTCCCTGAATGCAAAATCAAAATTATAATCGTTTTGGTTGTCCTGCAGTAGATGACTGGATGCAATGTGGCATAAATTCTGACGCAGCGTTCGCAACCCCCCCATGCTGCCCAGATTACCAAACACGGCCACATGATCGTTGTGGAGCGTATTAAAATATGAAATTGTTTGGTCCAGCAGCGGATCGTTGCTTCCAGTTATTATAAGTAACCCTTGGTAAGAAAGTGGCTCAAGGTTGGATTCCGGATAATTCACTGTATTGGTTTCCACCCATTGTTCAACTAAATGCTGTGGAAACAACCATTTACCCGTAATTTTAGTCGCCGGTAACCCTTTATCGGAAACCAGGGTGTAAACCATCTTCTCATTGATGTTTAATAATCGCGCCACCTGTTTTGTTGATAATAAGTTTTTCATTAGTATTAATTTCAGGTAGTTGATTTGGATAGAGTTAATCCAACAACCTTTATGCAGCGGAATTTAAAACCGAGCTTACCCATAGATGGTATATTAAAATGTGTCAATAAAATTTTACGAAATATACTAATATAAACTTATATTAACTATTTATTACAGATAATTTTAAATAAAGTTAAATAACTTTATCCTGATCAAGGCGGCCCAAAGTCTGGAGAAGGGCGCTGCCGATTTTGCTCTTCTCTGTACAAATACCATGCATAAATTGTACGATGAAGTACAAGATCAAATCCAGTATTATTTCAAGGCGAATGGAATATAATGAGCTCTACTGAAATCGCTTTCAAAGTGGTTCATGAAACCAACGGCCCCTTTTACAAGGCCAACGACGAATTCAAATTGTCCGGCACCGCCGAAGTCCTGGACGATCGCGGCGTCTGTCTTTCCAGACTTTCCAAGAGTGACGTTTTTGGGGAAATGAGCTTGATCAGCGGCAATCCGGTCGGCGCCACGATCAAGGTGGCGGAATCCGCCACTGTGGTGACTATTGCAGGTGCCGATTTTAAAGAAATATTGAAGGAAAGCCAAGGCCGGTTTAAATTCAGTCCTGAGTTGCCCGAAGCGCAAGCTGATGCCCCTGGGGTCGCCCATTAAAGGGCTTGTCAAGAGAAAAAACACCCCCCTGCAAGAAAAAAAACATACTTTTTTTCTTTGACACTTCAGTTGTTATCGTCTCGG
>CACVKW010000279.1 GCA_902749685.1 Olavius sp. associated proteobacterium Delta 1
ATGCCGTATGTGTCTTTGACTTCATTGTAGATAAAATCAAAGTCAATATGACGTTTAACTTTTCTCAAGATGTGATTTTTACGAACGCGCAGCTCCAGATTAAA
>CACVKW010000280.1 GCA_902749685.1 Olavius sp. associated proteobacterium Delta 1
ATGCTGGATATCTCTCAGGACACTATCGGTGAATTTCAACGACATCCAGTATCCAGCAACCAGAATCCAGGATCAGTCAATACTTTCAATGGTCTTCATATCAGCAACTAAGTTGGATTTCAAAATTTTATGCAACTATAGGGTAAATTATGGCGTTTCGCAATCATGGCATGCGGCCCTGCAAGGCCAGGTAGGCTAAGGCCATCTGCATTTTGGTGCGAAACACCAAATTCGATATCTCCATGGCTTCGTTGATGCCGTGGATGCCGGGGCGTGTCGTGTCCGAATCCGGCGTCAACGGAGCGAAACCATACGTATGGGTGCCCAAAGGACGAACGCAGCGGGAATCCGTAAAACCAACGGTCAGATCCGGAATCATGATGATATCCTGGTCCAGCACCAGTTCGGTGGAGCGCTTCATCAGATCAACGAAAGCGTCGTCGGCCGGTGAAGAATTGGAAACCGCCCAGATGGCGAGTTCGTAGCTGACGCCGTCCAGACCGTCAATCAGCTTATCCAGCTCCCGCCGCACATAAGCCTCATCCTGATGGGGCAGCGTGCGGACGTCACAGATCAGGGTGGCACCGGCCGGAATGCTGTTGGACTTGGCACCGGCTGCGGTAACGGTCGGTGTGATCGAAATCCGTGACATCCCCTTTAATTCGCGTGCCAGCCCCTGGTTGGTATTTTCCAGCTCATCCAACAGGCGGTCGATATTTTCCGTCGTTACCGCCTCGGCAACGCCGAACCGGTGCAGATGCTCAAAAACCGGTACACCCAGGTGGATTTCTGCCTCGTTCTGATATTGTTGCAAACGCCTGAGCAGCTCGGACAGTTTGTATAAGGCATTGTCGGCGTACCATGGGCGCGCCCCGTGGGCGCTGCGGCCGGCGAAGGCAAAGCGCGCCTCGATACGGCCTTTCTCTCCGACGGGAAACAGATAGGCCTGCCGGCCATCCACGGTTTTGAGCGGCATGCCGCCGCCCTCGTTCACAGCCCAGTCCGTGCGGATCTGATCCGGATGATTGGCAGCCAGCCATTGAATACCGTAAAACCCGCCGGATTCCTCGTCTGCGGCAGCGAGCAAACGCAGATTTCCGTTCAAAGAGACGCCCGCGCGTTTGAGCAGAATCATGGCCATGGACCCGGAGGAGGTCAGGGATTTGCAGTCGTCGCTGCCGCGGCCCCACACCGTGCCGTCGACGATCTCGCCACTGAACGGCGGATAATCCCACTTGCTTTCATCCTCGACCGGAACCACATCGGTGTGGGACATAAACATCAGGCTGGGTCCGGCCTGGTTTGCCATATTGGCGATGAGGTTGCCCCGTTCCGGTGCCGATTCCAGGGTAAGGTTGGCAATTCCTTCGGCGTTGAATCGCTGCTCCAGCAGGCGACAAACTTCGCTTTCATGGCCGCTGTCCGGCGCGCCGGTATTAACGGATTGAATGCGCACGAGTTCCTGCTGCAGCCCCACTAGTTCATCCGTCGCTTCGTCCACCATGTCAAACAGTTTCTTTAAGCCCTGATCGTTGATCATTTTTGCTCCTTTCCCGTTGTGATATAATTTTCCAAGTTATAAATCGAACGAATCAAGTGTGCGTCTTGCATATGAAAGATTCCCACTCGTGTAAAATTCAGGTAAAAAGTTATTACTCAATTCGATTAGAAAAGAATTAAACGGGTGCTCTATTTAAACTGACGTCTCCGATCCAGATTGCGATACTGAATTGCTTCTGAGATGTGATCTTCCCTGACACACTGGCTGTATCCCTCAACGATCCATACAATAATTGGATGGGCGTTTAGCTAGTCCATGAAAATTGGAACGTCGGTCTTTTTTGCTGCTATTTTTAGCTGAGTGTCAAGGGTAGCTAGCGAAATGCCTCTTCTCATTGAAAGATCGAGATAGTTAGCGTCATAACTCGACAAGTTATTTGTTCTGGCCAGAGCCAATAGACCCTTCATCATTCTTTCTGTTCGTTCATACTCAACAACTATCGGGAGTTGGGACAATAAAGTTAGAAACCGAACGCTGTCAGCTTCCCTGAGCCGCTTTTTTCGCTCTGCCACTAACAATACATTCACCACCTCTAGAGGCCAGATCGATGGTACGAAGGCAGTCGACTTTATAAGATGATCCAATACGGCATCTGCATACTGGTTTGTTTCGTCTTTGAAACACCACGACATTACAACAGAGTTATCAATAACAAAAGCTTCACTCATTTATCGCCTGCCTTCGTTTATCATTTTAGGGATAGAGAGCGCATCGAGGGTATGTTTATCGCGCAATTTGCGGATTTCAGCGATAACTGATTTGGTGTCGAACGTTTTCTCAGGATCAGGTGGTTGCAGCACGGCGACAGGAACACCATGCTTGGTGATTGTTATGCGCTCTCCCTTAAGGACCCGATCAAGCAATTTGGGAAGATGTGTTTTGGCTTCATATGCACCGACAGTTTCCATAACCAACTCCTTAGACTAGTTTTAGACCAGTCTAACACATGGTGATTCATCAATCAATGCCCCAATTGGGGTTTATTTGATAATTTCCAATACGAAGAAAATATAGCGCCCTCCATGTCCGCCCCCTGTGCCTATTGGAATTATACACCTCAACTGGCACAGATTAACCAGTTTATTGATTTGCTGATAAACGTAACGGAATAAGGGGATGCCGGTGCAGAACGCATGTTGCTTTTTTTGCTTAACGGGCCGGCTTATGCCGACTTTGAATCCGAGGTGATAGATCTGGTCAAAGTTGACATACCCGGCAGCAGCACGACCCTCACGATTTTTCTGCCGGAGCCCATGTCCCAGGACTGCAAACGGTATAAATACAGCCAGAGCCGGGGCTGGTATGACTGCAGTTCACACGTATCGCTCAACGGCGATCGAACCCGGCTGAGCAAAACCCTGCTAGACGGCGGCACGGGTGACGACGACGGTCAGCAAAACGGAGTCATCGAAGATCAGTCGGCACCCGGCACTGCGGGTCTTGCCGCCGTTTCAGGTTCGACGGGCAGCAGCGGCGGCGGAGGAGGGGACTGCTTCATCGGCACCCTGGGTGAAGAATTCAAATGGTGGCGGTTTTAAGAACCGGCGCCAAGAAATTGACGATCAAAATTCTAAGATTGTAACCAGTCAAAATTATTAAGTAAATTAATTAATTTGATGCCTGACCGCATCGCGGAAGCGGGCTTTAGATTGAAGATTTTCTATGACCTTTTAGGATTTGAGATAGATTGTCGGTGTCTCGCACAATTTCTGGAAAATCTTCCCACTGCTTAAACAGATCTTTTTAAGCTGCCAAAGTAGGAGGGCGTGCCGAGAACAATGGCGTCGGCCGCCATCAGCTTCGGATAAAAGGGCTTGAGATCATCGTCAAGCTTGCACAAATTGTCGTCCGCACAAAGATGGGCGCAGGCCCTGCAGGGCGAATAGGATAACTTCGTGAGATTGACAAACTCTGACTGTTCAGCGCTGTGGTCCAAGATGTATTGAACCATCCTGTCGATATTTCCGCCGGTGACCGGACTGCTGCTGAAACCTAAAATTGACATTGGGTCCTCCCCTCTTTTGAACAAGAAAACGGGAATCAGAAAATGAGCTGATAACGGGTTCCGGCTTTTTGACCTAATTTTTGAATAAATTCCTTTTTTGTCAGGGTCTGCAGAGCGTATTGAAACGTTCGACGCGGCCTGGCGATATCCTTTTCGATATCAGAAACCTTCAACCGTTTCTCAGGACTGGATTTAAAGCAATTCAAAACGGCCAGAGCTGATTCGGAAAGCTTTTGCAGCAAGGCATAGCGGTTACGATACACCTCGATATCAAATAAAGACGACCGCAGTATCTTAATAAAGAACCATGCCAGGGGCTCGATGTTGTACTTTTGGAGGTCGTCAAGAAATTTTCCTTCCGAGCACTGGTGCAGCCTAATGTAGTATAGAGATCGGTTTTGTTCAATATGCCTGTCGATTGTAATATACGGCGTTATTTCCTTTATGTATTTATCATCAGATTGGAGCAACGCCAGAATAAAGAGAACTCGCCCTAGCCGACCATTGCCGTCCTGGAAAGGGTGAATCGCCAAGAACCGAAATACAAACTCGGTCGCAACCAATAAAGGCCAGGCATTTTCGCGAATGTTTAAATTATACCAATCCACAAGTTCTGACATTGCGATGCCCGTAATGATCCCCGGCGGAGATGGATCCAGCACCACCCGGTGTTCACCGGTTTGGTGATTAATAAAAGTAACCCGATTAGGGGATTTCTTATACCCACCGGCAAAATTGGCTGCCTGGGGATAATACCGGAGCAAATCATGATGCAGACCTCGAATTATAGCCTCGGTTAAAGCAAATGCGCAATAAATTTTTATTTATATTGCGCATTATTGCGCAACCAGATTTAAACGCATTATATAAGGATGAGCGGCGGTGGCGCCCCCCTTTAGTTTCTAAGCTACAAGAGGGCAGGCAGGTGAAAACGAAAGGCGCAGGGCGCATGGCATACGGCGCACGGAAGGGCGTATTAAAAGGCGGGGAGGTCCATTAAATTTCCCCTCATTTATACACAGTATGGCTGATATTATCTGAGGATAAACGGAACGTACTTGGGTCGAATATCCTTTACAGACGGAAATTTTATTTCAAATGCTCTTCCGTATACAAGGACAGCTCGATCATTCGTTCAAGAAGTTCGTTTGTCTGCAGCCCTGAAAAATTGTGGCGAACGAGTTCCTTGCAAAACAGGCGGCAAATATAGCGCAGCTTGCGGCCTTTCTGTTTGCCGGCATATACAAAGTCCCTGTGCCCGTTGTTGATGACAACCACGTTCTTTTCCTCATCGTATCGCGAACGCCACATTTCACCCGGCGCCCGACGATAGGTATACCCGGGAAGCCCCTTATTCGCTTTTCCCGTATTGGATGATTGATCCATGAGAGAATCGGTGACCGTTATCATGGCCTCATCCCTGCAGGCCTTATCCCCCTGCCGAACGATCACCTCCAATGTTGTCAGGCAAGGTTCCGGAGGTGCAATGAAGGTGGTCGATTCACGGTGATTCTCATCTAGATGGCCTTCTCCATCCATTATATTCCACTGGTATACCAGGTTTTCCAAAACGATCCTTCGGGAGCGATCCCTGCAGATAACACGGTATTTTTTGCGCTTGTCAACCGAAACGACGCTCGATTTAGGAGAAATCAGTACGCTGAACAACGGACCGGCATATTCGAAAAACTGTTTTTGGCTGCTGTCATTGTCAAGCAGCTCCGGCACATCTTCAGGGTTCTCACTTTCACGGTCGATTTTCTGACGGGAATCTCCACGGATGGATCCGCTGGAAAAAAGACGCCCCGATTTATTTTGAGTTTTTTCGCCATAAATATCAAACCAGTCATATTCCTCTTGCGGAAGCCGTAAAAATGCCTCTTTGAGAGCGCGCTGGACCCTGCGCAGAACCTGGCGGCTGGACCGCTCCTCCTCAGCCTTGCGCTGTTCTTCAATGATTTTTTGAAGGTGTTTTTCAACCGGAACCATTGCCCGGCATAAAGCGTCAAAACGATCATCACGAATAATGCCATGGCGCGTTCCCGGGGTGAGAGATAAATACGGCACATCCGCAATACCCTGGAGATATCCGGCCGTCCAGGGCTCTTTTTCAAAGTGGTCCAGTTCAGTAATCGAAGGCAAGACTCGCGTACCGCGTCGATACAGGCCAACGCGGTTTACGGAAGCCGGATCGTTGAGATAAATTTCAAGATAAATATCACCCTGTTCGGTTTCAGCCGGCTTGAGATTATGGAGCAGTCGTCCAGTGAATTGCCGTGGGACCACAACAAACTCACTGCGGCCGGTTCGATCAATAACTTTGACCGTCACCGCTGTCTCTTTGATGCGGTCCCGGAGTTCAGACGCAAGATAGCGTTGAATTTTTTCGCCCGTTAAAGACCGTAGACCCGGCAGTAGGGGATAGATCGTCATGTCAGTCCCCTTGAACGGAAGCAATATCCGCTTCTTCAAGACCGCAAAATCCGGCGAATCCTTGGCCATGGTCATCTGGTATGGTTTACCATCAGCGCCGCAACAGGTCATGCTGAGGTTCTGGCCTACGGTCCAGAAACTAAGAAGACCAATACCGAATTCTCCCTGAATCCCTTTGGCTCCCCTTGACTTGAACTGTCTCTTGATAGAATCACAGATATGGGTCGCTACGCGGCGAAAATCCGGCAAACCCTGTTCATCCCTTGGAATGCCCTCGCCATCATCGCTGATTTTGAGATAGAAGGCTCCCTTTTTTTTACCCCTGACAATGACGATTTGTTTTGCCCGTGCATCAATGCTGTTTTCCACAAACTCGGCCACTGCCTTTAAGGGATTGGCTTGAGAATTGGCGATGATACTGATGGCGTTCCAGTGATCTGCAATTCGCAGCTTGCCGGCACGCACGCCCTTATTTTTCTTTTTTCTTGTAGATCCAGCCATTGCTGACATCAGTTCCGTTGCGAGGGTCCCAGTTTCAAGAATTGCCTTTTTAGATGTTCCCAGCCTTTTTGCCTGCCTGGTAATCCGGTAGGCTTTCTTCTACCCATTTTTCGTAAGCGGGTTTGTACGCATCAAGATCAATCGGCATGGGCTTTACTTTGCTTATGCATTGTTGGTTGTCAGATCTATAATTTGCAGCCCCTGAGAAGCGGAATTCTTTAGGGGGAGCTGTTCGGTCTATTCCAGGACATTAATGTTTTTTTGCGCGCATATGTCCTTGAGAATTTTGGGCCACACCGTTACACTTACCTCGCCCAGATGGGCCGTGCGCAACAGGTACATGTAGGTTCTGGATTGTCCGATGCCGCCCCCGATGCTCAATGGAATCTCATCGTTGAGAAGGGCCTGATGGTAGGGCAGGCTGAGAAAATCCTCCTGGCCCGACATCTTGAGCTGGATCTTGAGAGTTTCCTTGGTGACCCGGATGCCCATCGAGGTCAGCTCGTGGCGTCGTTTGGTAACCGGGTTCCACACCAGGATATCACCGTTTAGCCCATGGTACTGCTCCCCATTGTTGACGATGGTCTCCGTGACCCAGTCGTCGTAATCGGCAGCGCGCATCTCGTGCGGGTAACCGTCTTTTAACACCGAGCCAATGCCGATAATAAAAAGCGCCGGGGCGTGTTCCAAAAGGGTCCGGGTCTCCCGTTGTTTACGCGGCAGATCCGGATACATATTCAGCATTTCTTCGGCATGCAGAAATTTGATTTCCTCGGGGAAGTCGGGGTATCTGGAAGTTTTGAGCTGCGGGAACATCTCCTGTGCCATCCGGCCGGCTTCCCAGATGACCTTCCAGATCTTGCAAACAATGTCCTTGAGGAATTCAAGGGTGCGATCTTCTTTGGTGATAACGCGCTCCCAATCCCACTGGTCCACATAGGCGCTGTGGTCATGGTCCAAAAAGTAATCCTTGCGCACAGCCTTCATGTCGGTGCATAGGCCTTGGCCCACTTTGCAGTCAAACTGTTTCAGCGCCATGCGTTTCCACTTCGTGGCCGCCTGAACCACCTGGGCGGTGATGGGTTTGTCGAGTCCCAGTCCGCACGGGAACTCCACCGGGGTGCGCGAGCCATCGCGGTCAAGGTAATCATTGACGCCACTGTCCCGGTCAACGATCAGGGGGACCTGGACCATTTGCAGGTTGAGTTCTTTGCACAAATTCTCCTCGATGTAGCTTTTGACGGCAAAGACGGCCTGCATCGTTTCCATTGGGGACAGCAGGGGTTCATAGTCGTCGGGCAGCTCTTGCTTTAAGTCGTCATAGTTGCCGATTCCCGGCCCTGCCAGGTCTGCTTTTTTATCTGCCATTGATGACCTCCTCGGTTAAGATGATGTTCATTGCCGGAGCCTGCTGGTGACTGACGCCACCGGCAGACCACCCGCCGGAATCGCCAGCCAAAGTCCACCGCCAGCCCGGTAGGGCTCAAGTACCCCGTTCAATACCGTCCCGCATGAAAATAGAAGCGGGAAGCCATATTTGCAGGCTCCCGCTACTTGCCTGCTATTTCATATCCATATACTTCAGGACGGCGGCATTGAAGGCCTCAGGATCCTGCCACATAGCAAAATGACTGAGATTGGGCAGTAGGATGAGTGTTGATCCCGGAATGAGTGATGCCATCTGCTTGGTGTGATCCAACTTTATAGCCTCATCATACTCCCCGACCGCTACTGCGACAGGGACTCGAATTGACTTCAGCTGCTCAGGTGTAAAGTTTGGCAATTTTGCCCACATTTCAGATATCTGTGCGACAAACTCGTCAAACTGCTTGGGCGTCTTTGACAGCCGGGCATAATCGGCTGCTGTCCTTTCGACATAAGCCCCAAAGACGGGGTCAGTTTCGACCGTTGGCTTCACACCTGACGGGTTAAAGTTGGCACCGAATGCAAACAACCTTGCCAGCCGATCAGGATTGTTGACGGCGATATCGATACCGATATTGCCTCCGTCACTCCACCCAACGATCGAAGCTTTTTTGATCGATAAAATATCCATGACAGCGAGAACATCGGAAGCCATTAAGTGATAGCTGTATGCTTGATCGTCTCTGGTACTGCGGCCATGGCCCCGGCTGGCAATATTGATTACTTTGTATTTGGCCGAAAATGCCGCGATCTGGCCACCCCAGTAATCCGTATTGCCCAGGCCACCATGCAGCAGTATCAAAGGCTCGCCGGACCCATAAATGGCGTAATAAATTTCAGCGCCGTTTACCTTGGCATAGCCGGTTGCCTTGGCTAGCGGTGCAGGCAATGGTGCGGGCAATGTCTGCCAGAGCTCTGCCGCCCCGGCCTCCGGCCCGCAACCGGCGATAGCGAAAATTCCAATGGCAAGCGCCGTTAAACAAACTGTAATACTTTTCATTTTCTGAACCTCCTTTTCACGAATTTTACTTATGGTCCCACCTTCTTCCTTGTACCTGAAGTAAAAAATCCCGCTCTCATGGTCGAGAACTGGGATTATTAACATAGCTGAACCATTTTTTGATCCTTTTGCGCCAGGATTTTGATTCGGAGTCAACGGAGCATTTTTCGATGTCCCCGGATGATAGCCGATACACAATAAATATGCAAGCGGCAACGCAAAGCGTCCAGGACAACGTCAAAGTCGTCTCGAACTGGTTCAGATAGAAGCGGTCACCATATACTCGCTATCACTGTGCGCCCCGCCACCCTGAGGCTCCATGCCATCCAGTGTCGGGACGTTCTGCGCCGCGGATGACGCCGACATTGACGTTGGTCCCGGTGGCCGGGTCGCCCTCCGTATGAAACGGTCGTTTTTGGACCGTACCCGCTTTAAAAACCGTATCCATGTGACCGAAAGCTGTTAATTCAGCATGAGGACCTGTATTCGTTTTTCACCCTGAATATTTTTTGCGTCCTCCACAATACGACTGTGGTGAGTAAAAAGTATAACCTGGTTCTTTCTCGATATATCTGCCAGGACCTTGAGTGTTGCCCGGGAACGTTCATCATCAAAGTTGATCAGGATATCATCTACAATAAAGGGCATGGGCTCGCTGGTCTCAAGGCGCCATTCCAGGGTGGCCAGGCGCAGGGCAAGGTAGAGCTGATCACAGGTGCCGTCGCTCAACCCTTCTACCGACACCCGCGTATTATCCTGCCGCACACCGATAAGAACGGGATTGCCATTGTCATCAACATCGGCCTGGAGTCCGGCAAAAGAACCAAGTGTCAGCTCGGAAAAAAATCTGGAGGCAATCTGCAGCACCGGTTCCTGATGTTCCTCCCGGTAACGTTCAATCTCATCCTTCAGCACCATGGTAGCCAGCTTAATCCGGGCATATTGCTCAACCAGGCGTTTGATCCTGGCCACAACCTGCTCCATTTTCTCGGCTGCCTCTGCCGCCTGGGCACTGCCGTCCATGAGTTGCAGTTCCCGATTCTCTTCGCCGATGACCTTTAAAATTTCCTTGATTCTAAGATAGAGCTCTTCGTCAACATGTCGCCTCAGTGATGCGATCTGTCCCGGCAACTCATCCAGATCGACTTCACCTGCCTGACTTTTGATTTCCTCAAGCGGGACGCCCTCGCTCGCCTTTGCCAGGGAGGACTCTGCATCGGAAATCTTCTCCTGCAGACGCAGGTACGCGACAGATTTCCGGCTAGCTTCGGCCAGGCCGGTTGCCTTGTCGCACCTGGCTGTTGCGAGTAACTCTGCCATCTGCCCATCCAGGCTTTGCAGAGTTTTTTGCGCATTTTCTATTTCAGCGGTCAATGCCTCTGCTTCCTCATTGTTTTTCTTCAGCAGTTCGTGGTCCTGCCGGGCCTTGCCAAGCATGGTATGCAGCTGCAGTACGGCCTGATCCGGGGCTAGATCCTTTAGATCAGGAGCTGCCTGGTCCAACTGGGTCTGCACATCACCGCTGAATTTAGCGATATCACGGCCAATACCATCGATGCGGCTTTGAAATTCCTTGGCCTTTTCAAGTTTGTCTAAACAGCCGCCAATGGTTTCAAGAAGATCAAGCGCTTCACTGGGTACCACTGGATCTGTAAGACCCAGGCCTGCCAGGGCCTTATTCCACCTTTTGTGCCACTCGGTTTTGGCTGCCTCTACGGCCTCCTGCTCTTTTTGGGCCTTGCCCAATGCTGTCTGGACCTGCGCCTGCTTGTCAGTAAGTTTTTCCAGTTCCGTCCCATGCTGGGCGATGTTCTCCAAAACCGATTCAGCAAAGACCAGAACCGGCGACAGCTCCCTGCCGGAGAACGCTTCGCTTTCCTCCAGGGCTTTCAGCTGCTCTACCAGGGCCTTGCGATATTTCTGCCGGATCTGGTCCTTCTGTGAAATTTCGCCTTCCTTCTCTAAGATTTCGGTCACCCTATACCGCAGGGTGACAATATCAGACAGCCAGGCCAGCATTTCCTTGGGTGAAAGCGGCTTAATTTTTATGGATTTCCAGATTCCCTGCCATGCGGCTGCAAGGTCCCGCCCCCGTTTGGCGGTTTCCTGCTCCTGATTGATGATCTCCCGGATTGTTTCCTCAAGGCTTTCAATCCTGGCCCGCAGCGATGCCGCCCTTGTGACCCGCTCCGCTTCCCGTCTCAGCCGATCGGCGATATGATCCGCTTGCTCAACATGCTGCTCGTAGGCCTCGTGCACGGTCTGGCCCGGCTCATATTCCTCAGCCTCTTTTGAGATATTCGCCCCATCGATCCACTGCCGGCGCAGGAGCTGCCAGCCCGCCTGCCGTTTTTTGCGGGCCACCTCCAGATCCTGCTCAGTGGGAACTTCGCCGCCGTATATTACTTCCTTGTGGTCGGCCCTGGCAGCCTTCAACTCCCCTTCAGCCTTTTTGCGATCCTTGTTCAGCTGCTGTCTCTGATTGTCAAGCGCACTGTAGTCCGTCTCAAAGTGTCTCACCGTTTCCGGCAAAGGCAAAGTCAACTCCAGCAATTGATCCAGCTCCCCGAACCACAGCCCTAATCTCTTGAGGTCTGCCTGGCAGCTCTTTTTTCCCCCCGCAATCTCGCGGGCAATCTCCTCGATTTGCTCGTCAATATCACCCGATCTGCGGGCCAGTTTCAATGTCTTTGCCAAGCCATCACTGACCCTGACGGCCGGCCGGCCGGACAAGGCTTTAGCAATTTCTTTGAGCCCCTTTTGTGCCTCATCTTTCTGCTTGCGCGCCTGCAACGCCTGCTGCGTCAGGGCCTCATACTGAGAACTCAGGGTTTGAATGGTTCTCTTCTTGCCCAACACCGGCCGCAATGACTCGGCATCTTCCAGCTTAAGTTCGGGCCGTATCTCTTTGATCAGGGCTGCCGCATCCTTACGGTTATTGATCCGCATGCCATCCAGCCGGGTTCGGTCCTCGCGGCCTTTGCGGTACTCGCCGAGCCGCTGATGCAGATCCTCAATCGTTGCAGCATGGTTCAGAAGCGGTCGGTTCAAAGAGATGCCTGCCTGCTTTGCCTGCAGTTTCTCCAACCGGTCTCCGTCTTTGTCGAGCTGAAGCCGGACTTCACGGATACCCTGCTCCACTTGCCGGAGCAGCTCTGAAAACTCCGGCGGCAGCATGACCACATCCCCTAACTCACGCTGTTGCTTTTTCAGGGTTTCAAGTTCCGCCAGTTCGGGGATGGCCCTGTTCAGCCGATCAAGCCGCTGCAACTCGGCACCCTTCTGCCTGCTCTCATCCTCAAGTCTGGCCTGTTCTTCCTCCGCGGCCTGCAGGCGCTTCTTTTGTTCCTTCCATTTGCGGGAAGGAAGGCTTGCATCTTTAACTATTTTTTTCAGCTCTTTATACTCTTTGATGGCCTGGTTGATCTGCTGTTTGGCACCCCGCGCCTTAAACAGTTCATCTGCCTCGGCATCAAGGGTGTCCATAATTTTTTTCAACGAAGAGATGCCGGCACCGGCGGCAAACAGGGCCTGGCCCACCTCGCCTTTCTGGGCCAGGATATCCTCACCGCCCTGCACCAGGGTTTTATGATCGATACCATAAAGCGATTCAAAGAGGGCCGGTTCAATGCCGTGCAAAAAGGTGGCAAGCATGCCTGGATCCAGGGGCTTGCCATCAGGATCGAGGAGATCGGCCTTTCTCTTCTTGCGGCGCAAAAAGGAGAGTTCCCGGCCATCAGCGCCTTGGAGGCAACCACCGACCAGGAGTTGATCATTGGCATGCACGAAGTTATCGGAAGTACGCTCGGGAAAACCGTACAACAAGGCCTTGAGCGCCCGGAGTGAACTGCTTTTTCCGGCCTCGTTTGGGCCAAGGATGATGTGGAGGCCCGGCGCCCTAAGATCAAACTCAAGAGTCCGATCTGTGAAGGGGCCAATGGCCTTTAAGTCCAGCCGCTTGAGCCTCATGCCTCTCCTCCGTGTTGGATCAATTTGGCGATCAGAAGTTCCTTAACAGCATCCCGCAGCTCGCTCAAATGTTCAGGCTGAACCGCCAGCAGAGAATCCACGTCCAGCAACTCGGCCGGCAATTTGGTTTTCAGATTGGCAAGGTCCGGCACCCACGTCGTGAGCGCATCGCCATCAAATTCCAGGCTCTCAACCGCCTGCAGCAGACCGGACAGGGCTGTATCTTCACCAACGATCTGTGCCAGGCTGGTCTTGCGGTTTGTTCGAAACTTCACCTTCTCAAGCCACACATCACCGAGTCCGGCGGCAATACCGCGAAACTCTTCGGTCCATTGAACCGAACGGGCATGCAGCTCGGCATGCAGCGGGCAACTTCCCGCCAGCTGTAGTCGCAAGGCCAGGGTCTGGCCATCGACAATCGCTATCTCTTTTTCCATGGCCGTACGGACTCGCTCATAAATTGCCTCTTTGGTCTCGCATTCAGAAAGTTCCGCCAGGCAAACGGTCCAGCGCAGCACGTCAAGTTCACGCGCTTCAACTTCAGTAATTCGGCCATCCTCCACAGTCACCAGTGTGGCGCCCTTGGCACCGGTTTCCTTGATGTGCCGGCCTTGAAGATTGCCGGGAAAGAGGACCCAGGGATCTTCAGCAACAACCTCACGCTGATGGACATGGCCCAAGGCCCAGTAATCATACCCCTTGGATTTCAGATCATCGATGGTACACGGTGCGTAATCCTCATGCCCCTCACGGCCAGTCAAGGAGGTGTGGAGCAGTCCAATGTTAAAAAAATTGGAATCGTGCTGGCGGTATGACGAGGCCAGATTCTCCGTCACAGCGCGGCTGGAATAGCTCCGGCCGTGAATCATCACGCCAATATCATCAAGTTTGACGGATTGGGGTTTCCTGGGAGAAAAAAGAGTTACATTGTCAGGCAAGGGCATCGTCTTGGTGGTTTGACTGGCTGCATCGTGATTGCCCGAAACAATAAACACTTTAATCCCGGCTTTATGCAGCCGGCCCATCTGGCGCACAAAAAAGAGCCCGGTATTGTAATCCTTCCAATCACCGTCATACAGATCGCCGGCAATCAGGATAAAATCAATTTTTTCCTCAATGGCCATTTCAACCAGATTCTCAAAAGCCCGCCTTGTGGCCCCTCGAATCTCGTCAACCGGCGCATCGTCATGGACCTCAAGACCTTTTAATGGACTATCGAGATGTATGTCTGCTGTGTGGAGGAAACGGAACATAAATTTTTACCCCATTTAGGTTGAATCCCTTCTATTTAGCGTTTATCGGCGGGTTGATTCCAGCCATTCTTTATGTGGGCGGTGGTTGATTCAAATAGATAAAATCTTCAACCGCCTTTCTCCCCCGATGGATATGCCTTCCTTTTGGCATGCCGAAGGTCATACAGATCACAACTTTTTTATCGTTTATTTTTTACTTCAGCAGATCCATATGCCCTGTTCGAATAGAGTCTACAACCAGTTTGCCGGTCAACTTTAGTTTCCCGAGGCGGCCCTTCTTGCCGGCCACGATGAGGTCGTGAAGATCTTCCCGTGTTTGCGGCGGTTTAACTTCGACAGGTTTTTTCGCCAGGGTTATGGATTGTGCCGGGCAAGCCGGGACACAAACACCACACCCGATACAGCGATCCTGATTGACCACGGCCGGCTGGTTTTTGGCGGAATGGCTCACCGCTCCGACCTGGCAGCGTTTAGCGCAGACACCGCATCCTTCGCATGTATTCCGGTTCACGGCCGCATAAAAGTTAGAAGCCCAAAAATCCAGTGGTTTCGGGAGGATATTTTGAATCCTTAGCATGCCACAGCAGCATCCGCAGCATGAACAGATGAACTCGGCTTCTTCCGTATTGGAGGGCTGCAGCACCAAGCCTTGTTTCTGATTCTGTTCGATGATCGATATGGCTTCATCTCTGGGAATTTCTCGGCCGATGTGGCTTAGCCGGGCCATCCGGGCCATGCTGCCGATGGCCAGACAGGTCTCCTTGCGGTTCGTCACTTTACAGGAGCCGCCCTCCAGCGATTTTTTCTTGCGGCAAATGCAGTCAATGATCACAAAGGGTTCTTCAGCCTGTTGCAACAGGGTTATCACCTCATCAAAGGTGCTGACATTATGCTGCGGATGAATGCTCTTAGAGACTGGAATGGTGCGCATCTGCGGAAGTTTCGAACTTAAAAATGAAACACCGAAATTTTTGCTCGACGTGTATTCATTGAAATCCTCGATAAACTCGGGTGTCAGGCGGTTCTGTTGATATTCATACATCCCCACCACAAGGGGCGCATTGCAATAATGCATTTTGCCATGCTTGATTTTGGATTCAAGGCCCCCCTTTTCCTGGATACCGTCCAGAGTTGTTTCCAGGTCGCCGGCTGATTCGACCAGGCGGCCGGCCCGATTAAAAATCGTTTCAAGCGGCTCATATTGATAACTCAAACAACAGGCAATCTCAGCCTCTTGAGGTGTAAAAATGTGCTGCAAAATTTTTATTTCAACGCCGGACCGCGTGGCCGGAAACCCGATGACCTGGTTGTCTAAATGTTTTTGCAGCCTGACATAAACCTGATTATTTTTTTCCACGCAATACCTCCGCTTTAAATCGAGTAAGAAATTTTACAAATTACCCAATTCCATGAGTAAATTTACTCAATATCCTGAGCATATGCAAACAATTATTTGAACCAAAAGCAAGGGCATTGGGCAGGGCTTCCCGTCTAATTATTCGTGAACGGATTTGTAACTGCCAACCCGCCCATTTCGATATGGAAAGATGGAGCTGAAGAGCCTGGTTGATCCTGTTTAAGTTGGCAGAGCCAACTTGCGGTTTCTGTAATTGAGGCCTGTCCATCACCGGATTGATTTTTCTCGCCCGATCGTCTAAAGTGATCGGGCCTGAAAATGAACGGCTGCCGGTGCGGGCTGCCCTTTGTGGAAAGATCTCGGCCGCCGGCAGCATCAAGAATTTGAAAGGAGTGGCAATGAACGTTTTGGTTTTGTATTATTCCAAGGGAGGCAATACCCGTAAACTTGCCGAAGCTATCGCCGAGGGAGTGGGGCCGGTCGATGGGGTCGAGGCTTTACTGCGCCATACCCGGGACGTGACCAAGGACGATTTCGTGGCTGCCGATGGGCTGATTGTCGGATCACCGGTCTACTTCGGGACGATGGCCGCTCAGTTGAAATCAGTCCTGGACGAGTTTGTCGGGGTTCGCCGGAAAATGGAAAACAAGGTTGGTGCCGCTTTTTCCACCGCCGGCGATGCCAGCGGCGGCAAAGAGACCACCATGATGTCCATCATCCAGGCATTGCTGATCTATGGAATGATCATCGTGGGCGATCCAATGTCGGCTACGGGCCACTACGGAACCGCCTGCGTCGGCGCACCGGATTCCGCGGCCCTGGAAAATGGACAAAAGCTGGGCCGGCGGGTGGCCGAGCTCGTCAAACTAATTACTCCGCCCTAATAATTATTGCAATGCAATATTGAAAGCGCCTCTGTGAATACTGAAGACGGGTGTTGCATGGAAGCTCAGCTGATTACTATGGAATCTATAACTTTTTAAACATGTAGTCACCGCCCGCTTCGCTCAAGTCGCCAAGATTGCAGAGAAAATTTTCCTTTAACTTTCTGATCAGGGGCCAGAAAGTTAAAAAAACCAAGCCCTTCGGGCAATTGCGTGGACTGCAATTAGCACTCCTTTTTGCCAAAGTATTTGGTTCCATTTGAAGCGGATTGTCCTTTATGTTTGCCGTCCTCTCAACGGTAAACATAAAATTAATACTCTTTGCGCACTTTGCGGCTCTGCGGTGAATAAGGTTATAGTAAATACGCCACCACAACAACGAATAGATTCACATAGGAAAAAATATGCCTGACCCCAAAAACATCCCTGCCGGTGAAGACCGCCGGTACTTGCTTGGCGACGGCAAGTTTCGGTTCGCCTGCCACAGCGGCGTTGCCTGTTTTACCCGGTGCTGCCACAACGCCGACATGTACCTGTACCCTTACGATATCATCCGCCTGAAGCAGCGCCGCGGCCTGACTTCAGAGGAATTTTTAACGCAGCACACCATCACGGCGATGCGCGAAAACCCGTATTTCCCCAACGTCATGCTGAAAATGAGCGACCTCAAGGACAGCCCCTGCTCATTTTTGTTAAAAAACGGGTGCACGGTTTACGAAGACCGGCCGTATTCCTGCCGGGCCTATCCCCTTGAGCCGGCGTTTTACGGAGACGGGGAAAACCAATTGAATATCCGCTGCTACGTGGCGCGTCACGGCCACTGCCTCGGCCACCGGCAAGGCCGGCAGTGGACCGCGCACCAATGGATGGCAGACCAGCAGATGGACGACTACCACGAAATCAATGCCGGGTGGGCCCGGCTCGACAGCCTGTTCCGCCAAAATCCTTTCGGCGAAAAAGGCCTGGACAACCCGGCCTTGAAAATGGCCTACATGGCCAGCTACAACATGGATACCTTTCGCCGGTTCGTGTTTGACAGCAGCTTTCTATCCCGTTTCCACGTTCCCCAGGAGCGTCTGGAAGACGTTCGTGAAAGCGACAGCGCCCTTCTGCTGCTGGGATTCGACTGGATCCTGCGGTTTCTTTTCGGGCAAGGAAGACTCAGGGCAATATAGCAATTTATTTCAACAAATTCAGCAATCTTGGTAGTTTCTGACAGAGTGCCTGAGTTAAAAAAAATTCAAGCACCAATAACCAAATCTCAAACAAATCCCAATGACCCAAATTCAAAATTCCAAACAAATGATCTATTCCCAGTTGTGCCCAATGGCATCATCACTGGCAGGTCTGGATATGTAAAGTGACGCTGAACAACTGCGGTGTTTTGGTCATTGAATATTGAAATTTGTGATTTATTTGTAATTTTCATGGTGTTCCTTTGGCTAATAATTGCCCATAATTATTTTTGATTATTGGGAATAACTCAATTTAAGGGAAGTCAGGGCTTTGGCCAGTCTTTTTCGCATCAAGGTTACCACTTCCTTCCAGTCCGTGCCGTGCATGGGGTCACTGTTTTTAATCAGCGGCTCCAGCTGGTGCAGGAGGTCTTTGTCGCCGGAACGCCAGTAGCCCATGGCGGCGAAATTGACGAGGGGAATATAGGCCGGTAGTGCATAATAGTTATAACCGGGTGGGCCGTCACGGCCGATGTAGATGCCCAGAATGCGTCGCGGCGGTGCCAGCAGGCCGGCAAAGTTCGCCAGCGGGTGGCCGGGTTCGATAAAAACCGGGCGCAGGTTGACTTGTTTGCCGCCGGCATTCCGGCCGTAGGTCACATCCCGGGCCCACAAGCGTGGTTTTCTTGCGGAATCGATCAAAAAGGCCACGTCGTTGAAAAACGGGACCACCCGGTGATAAACGGGAATCGTCTGGCCGCCGTCCAGATACAATTCATTGCTGCGAAATGCCGCTACGAGGTGCGGCGCTGTATCGGAAGGAAAATCCCGGCCGGGCAAAAAGGTCTGCTGGTGGTTGTGCTGGGCTAGGGTCAGCAGGCGCAGTCTTTGTACTTGATCAAATGCCAAAATGGCCGCCAGGTGGATGTCCAGCCGGTGCCAGCGGTTTACCCGGCCGCCGCTTAAAAATGCGCCCACACGGCTCAGCCAGCTGATCTCCGCGGCCAGCCCACTCCAGTCAAAAACCAGATTATACTTGATATAGGTCCATTGCTCGGAAGGATTCGCAGGACTTTCGTCCCAAAAGACCTGGATGTACAGCGGGGCCGGATTGCGCGGGGTGACCTCCGGCGCGTCGAGATGAACCCGGCACTGTTCCGCATCGCGGAGATCGGCCAGATTGCGCCAGCTGGGATGCTGCAAGATTACCTGATCGTCGCGGTTGTGAACCAACCGGGCTTGGGCCAGATAATCTTCAAAAGCGATGGGCTGCCAGCTATCCGGATGAACCCACAGCCGCGGCATGAAGCGCAGGGCCAGGGCTTTGACAGCCAGCGGGATCGGGTAGATGCGATGCTCCTTCATGTAGGCATCTTTGGCGGGCTTTACCAGGGTGACAAATTCGTCGCAGTCGGCAGCCCGGGTGATTATAACGGAAGATAGGTAGAAGATAACAACAGCAGCTAAGCATTTCATGAGATCAATTCCGGCCCGATATTTTGGACGTTACGAAAACTCCTCGAAATCCACCTTAAAAGGCGGACCAATTGGATACCAATCCGTGCCCGTTGCCGTCCTGAAATGAATGAATTGCGAGAAAACGGAGATCAAAATCCGCTATTGCCAACAGGGGGTGGATATTATCGTCCGACAGGCGATTATGGGTCAGGTCGACAGGTGATCCCATCACCAGCGGCGTTTGTACCGGCGAGGCCGTTTCAATATGATGCCAATCTGGCTGCCGGCGGAGTCAAAAGCTGCCACATGATTGGGATGCTTTTTATATTCTGCCAAGAGATATCCATTTATTTATCCATTTTTATCCAATTAATGGCACATGCCAACCTGAAATTGGATATAATTGGATATTTTCTTGGATGCACCTGGTATTCTTATTGATATTTACGTATCTGAGCGATTGCCGACCTTGCCGCACCGCTGACATGCGGGTCAGGGTCTTTCTGTAATTCAATGAGTGCCGGGATGGCATTGACCGCCGCGGAGCCGCATCCGCCAAGGGCCTGGGCGCTGTACCTTCTGACATATTTGTCCTTGTGATCAAGGGCGGTTGTCAGCTCATCCACGGCCGGAGCTGCTGCGTGGCCGATTCTGCTGAGAGCGAAGGCCGCATTGTAGGCGATTTTGCCGTCCGTACTTTCCAGGGCTTCGGCCAAATACGGTACTGCCGGTGCGGCCCGTTCTGCCATGTCGACCAGCAAGGGCAGGATACGTGAACTCAGGGATTTATCCATGATCATGGCACCCAGTGGTGCGGCCGCCTCATCCGGCACAGTTGCAAAATCCCCCAATGCATACACGGCGCTCTGGCGTACCAGCCGCTCCTCGTCAAACAGGGCGCGAACGACAGCCTCGGGAAAACCGGTGATACCCGGCGCTACCAAGCCGAGTGCCCCGATGGACAACGAGCGGGTATATTGATCCGGGTCCCCGGTGAGTTCCAGCAGCACCCGTGCATCGTGTCGGGTATGGCGGGCCATGTTCCTAAGCCCCTGGACAGCGGCTTGCCGGACCCAATCGGCCTCATCTTCAACCATTTCCATGAACAGGTCGTGCGCCGGTCCGTCCGGTATTTCCTGCAGGTGGCTCAGCGACCATATGGCCCGGCTGCGCAACTTGTGCTCCGGCCAGCGGGCGGCTTTAACCAAAGCAGGGATAGCCGGAAACGCCGCCGCTTTAAAATGCGATAGGCTGGCTGCTGCATACTCCCTGACGTTGAGGGCGGCATCATGCTCGAGGGCCTGGATCAGAACCGGGACCACCAGATCCGGATAAGCGGTAGCCTCACCCAGTCTGGCTACAGCCCACCCGCGGACCCTATTACTAAAAGAGCCGGCGGATTTGACCAAAAGCTGGACTTCCTTCAGGGAAGCATCCTTAAAGTGATGCCGCCATAAGAAACCGACACCTTCGGTGAGCTGGGCATGCTGCAGATTTTTGTTAACCTTGTCGATGAATGGACCCAACAGCGGTGTACCTTTAAGCCGCTGGAAAAAGAGGGCGTCCTGTTCTTCGGATGGGGAAGTTTCTCTCTCAAAAAAATCGAGCACAGCCTCGAGGCGATCCCGGGGCGCGGCATACTTAATGATTTCCTGCATGGACCACAAGGCATAACCATCCTGGGTGCGGGGCAGCTGAAAGTGGAACATAGCAAGGCTCATGACGATCCACAGGAATGCCCAGGCCCAAACCTGCCACAGTCCTTTCATGATTCGCTTGCGCGCGGCCTGCTCCTTTGAGTCGGTGAGAAAAAAGATATCTTCGACGCCATGCTCCGGTCTCATCTTTCCCTGGGATACCTGCCACATCGGCGTTGTAAAAATGCTCATCTTGCGTTGCCGGACCACAAGGCGCTCTGAATCTAGGGCATCGGCCGGGGCATCGGGATTGGGCTGGGCCGTGCCGATGACGTAGACCGGATCGCCGGGCTGAAGTGTCATGACATGGGGGGTGGACAGGTCCGGCAACTGCTCCCGGCGCTTTAAAACAGTCTCTGTGATGCGGCCGCCGAAACTGGTCATCCAGCGGGTGCGAAACCGGCTTGCGCGCGGGTCGATCAGAATGCGGCCCGTGTCGTCTTCGAGATAGAAGGGCTGCTTGCGGGTTGAATCGGCAGACCGGGAGTTATATTGAAGGACCGGTGCCTTTGCCGATGGTGACACGGGACGGGCCCTGCCCTGGAGTTCCACCAGCCCGATGGCGGCGGATCGAGCCCTGGACGTGGGCAAAAGCTCCACCTGGGCTGCCTGGCGTGCGCGCCAGGTGCTGTCAATATAGGTTGCCAGTATGCCCAATACGATGCCGGCAAGTCCGACCGCCACATCGAGATAGGCCATCAGGCGCGGATTCTCGATCCCCGTAATGCCGATATTGTAGGGCATGTAAGGCAGGATTTCGTGCAGCAGTTGAACCAGCGCCCGGGAGGGAGCCAGAAGCCCGGCGGTGAAGACCGGCACCCAGCACAGGGAGATTAAAAGGGCGAAGAGAGGCGTATTTCCGGCCCGTGCGAAAGGTTTGATTAAGACCGTCAATACCATAACGGCCACGGTGGCCGCGATCACATAGGGCAGCGCCAGACCGGCGGCGATGGCCACCAGCGGGATCATCCCGAAGATGAGACTTAAATACAGGCCTCGCCGTATGACTTTGTATCCATAGAGCCGTCGTGCGATGCTGGGATAGAAAAATAAAAAGGCGCTGATAACCAACCATAGCAGCAGGGGCCAGGCCGGCGGCATTGACCTGAGCAGATAACCCCAGACGAATATGTAGCACGAAGCGCCGAATATACAAAAGAAATAAAATATGAAGGCCGCCGCTATCAGAACAGCCCGGTTGCGGGTCACCGGTCTTTTTCTGAGTATATCGCGCAGTACAGACAAGGCCATGGTTGCGGGAACCAGGATGGCCAGAAGTACCAGTAATTGGTATCCGGCCAATAGAGGAATGCCGGGGGCAAGCACCGAGCGTTTGGGATTAAGGGGATGGACGTAGACCAACAGGGGATCTCGTTGGAGTTCGGCTTTGCGCCGCACGTGTCGCAGGAGCACGATTCCGAGCTCTTTGTCGGCTCTCAAACGGGTATGGGTGTTATAGTAGGGCGAGGCATACTCGCCCACCTTCCCCGAAGTGCCCTGTTTTTTGAAGCTGTACATGTATCCGACTTCATTGAGGGTGCCGTCGACTGTGCTCCAGGTGTATGCCCATAGCCCTTCTACTGCACTTAACGTGAGCTTTATGCCCTTGAAAGCGGCCGGAATGCCGAGCAGCAAGGTGAGGACCAGCAGCACCGCGGTAAGCTTGCGGGATATGTTGATCGTCGGAGACGCCGGGAAGGGAGCATAAAGGGCATCGCCATTGTCGACAGGATGCCATTGACCCGTGGCAGGGTCCTGTGTCAGTGCGGTCGAATACCGCGGGGAAGGATCGTGCGGGGAGAATTTGACTTCAAAGGAGATTTTCCGGTTGGATTGGCCGTCACGGTCAACGGGTATGATAAACAAGCTTTTGGTGGCGCGATGCCGGGAGCGCCCATTGCGCAAGGTAATCTCATCAGGTGCGGCACCCAGAATTTCGGCACACCAGCCTTTAAGATGTTTGCTCACATAGGCACTGCGCTGTTTTGGTGTCCAGTCCATCAAGTTTACAATTAATTGGGCAGGTCAAGCTTAACGTCTTCTTTATTCTCTTCGGGCACCTTGAGATAAGCCTGTCTTTCGTACTGGAGCAAACGGGCCAGGATGAAGTCGGGAAACTGCTCAATCCTGATGTTGTAAATATTGGTGCTGTCGTTGAAAAGCTCCCGCCGGTCGGCTATCTGCCCTTCAACCCCGGAGATCCGCAATTGCAAATGGTTAAACGCTTCAATGGCCTTTAAATCCGGATATTGCTCTACCAGGACATTAAAGCGCCCCAGAAGATCGGCCAGCTTGTTCTCGGTTGCGATCTTGGCGCCCATTCCGTCGGCTTTCCGGTATTTCATACGCTGTTTGACGATATCGGTCAGCAGGTCACGCTCATGTTTCATGTAACCTTTTGCCGCATCAACCAGCTTGGGCAATTCATCGTGCCGTTGCTGAAGCAGGACATCGATGTTGTTGAAGGCCTTTTCCAGGTTGTTCTTAGCCCGCACCAGGCCGTTATAGAGGGCTGTGATATACGAGATGATTCCAGCCGCCACGAAAAAGGCGACTATAATTGCCAATATAATTCCGGTCATAACGATCCTTTCTCGCTAGTTGTCAAATGCAGTACCGGGCCGGGTAATCCCACCCGGATCATTGGTACAGCATCGGCATCTTCGCAATTATCAAATGATTTCTTAAATCCATATCGGCATATGGCTGCAATTCTTTAGGTATAGCGGTCTGGATAGGAGGCCGACGGCATAGCGCGTAGGGCAAAGCGCCCAGTGAGATAAAGCACAGGGATCTTTGAATTCGGAAGTGGGAATGCGGAATGCGGAAAAAAGGAAGGGGGAATGCGGAATTCGGCTTGCGACGAGTCGTTCGACTCTGAGCTCACGGCCGAAGGGCTCAGTCGTGTCGCAGCGGATTAAGATTTTAATGCACCATCAAAAACGCATAGCGGTCCATTTGCTGATCGTAGTCGGTGCGCACATTGATGGGAAACTCGAATTGCCGCACGGTGGAATACACATCTACGGCCATGGCTTCCGGGGCCGGGCGGGCCATGCGCGGTTCGTTGCAGGTCCGCCGGTCGCCGGAGCACTCCTTGCAAAAGCAGCACGAGTCCATGAACAGTAAAAATGCCCGCTCACAGCCGGCCAGGAAAACCTCCCGCTCCAGTTTGACCAGTTTGGCGTTGATCTTGCGCGACCATGCATGGCGCTCTTCGGGTTTGTCCATGGTGCCTTTAAAGTGCAGGATGACCGCATCACTGTATTCGCCGAAAAACCGTTCACATTCGGCCACCGACGGGGTGTTGGGCGGGCAGGCGCCACCATGGCCGTACTCGCCGCAGCCGAACCGGCCTTTCATGCGCACCCATTGGGCCACGATGATTTTTTTGGGGTCGATCCATTGGTAGTCGGTGTAGCCTTTGGTCTTGAAAATGTCATCGATGATTTGCCGCTTTTGCGGGGTAATGCTCATGGGTTGTTAATTCCTCCGTGTTTCATTCTTTAGGCAAATACGCTTGCTTTTCGCCAATTTCAATTATCGTTTCGAGACGAACCACCCTTTTATCAATCGCAATCGTCCTCTCAGACAACAATTCAGACGTATGATTTAGACGCTTCACTTCGTCAGTCAATTTCAGTACATCGATCAAAATATCTTTCCAGCCGGCCATTTCTACAAGCTCCTTTTTGAAAGATTCTTTAACGCCCTATCTATATTTCGATTGGCTTTTTGAGTTGAATCAATAGCCTCTTTCAACCGTGTCGATACCAGATCCATTAGTTCCGGGGCATCTAAATCTGCGAAAGGCGCAATATTGGGGTCGTAAGTATCTATGGCTACGCGCACAATTTCGGCAACCGAAGTACCTTCATCTCGCGCTATACGATCAAGCTTCTTGATCTGGCTGGGTGAAATAAGAAACTGTTTTCTAACTAATTTTTCTGTTTGAGGTGTTGGCATTGTCAAATCCTCTCATTGTTTTTAACAGTTATTTAATATACACATGCACAACAACATACACAAGTATTTTTTGACTGACCGGGATTTTTTTTGCCATTCCATGAATTTCATAGACGTCCTCACCACTAAAGTTATGTCCATAATATTGCATCAATCAAGTTTCGTGAGGTAGGCGTCCCTGGTTAACCAGAGTTCCTCCATGCGGTACATGTGCCAGTGATCGTGCATCAGTATATGTCTCACCAGGATATAGAGGGAATAGCGCTCGTATTCAGGATGGATGGCGGTTTTTTGCCAGTCGGCTTCGTCCGCCTTTTTGAGCAGTGTGAGCTGCTTGGCCCGATGGTGTGTAAATGATTCCAAGGCGACGTTTTTTTCCATGTGCGGCGGCCCGGCTTCAGTTTCGGCGTCACCGGGAACGTAAGGGACAAACTCCGGTCGGTCCTCGTGCATAAATCTATGCAGGCGCTCCAGCAGCATGGGCTGGACCTGGGCCAGGTGACTGACGTGTTCGGCAATGGTCCAGAAACCCTCGCCCCGGCGCAGGTTCATTTTTTCTGCCGGAATGGATTTAACGAATTGCGACAGGATATTGCCTGACCGTCTGAGGCCGTCCAATAAATCTTGTATATCGTTCATAGCTATTTAATCCTCGCCTAAATACTCCGCCCTGAAAGTGCTGTTCTGCAGGGCGGATTAATTCGGTTAAAAGGGATCAGGTAAAAGGTTAAAGGCTCAAGGCGCAGCAGGCCCGGAGGAAGAATCTTATGATTTCACCGCGCAAAGGACGCAGTCCGCGTCCTTTGCGCCTGCGGTGAATAAATTATATCAGATTAAGATATGGCCATTACCGGGCCGCATGAGGCCCGGTGTTATGCAACTATTGCGGGTCTAAACGCTTACCAGTTTTCAGCCAGCAGTTCGAAGTATCCCCGGGGCTTGACGCAGGCCGGGCATTTGTCCGGGGCGGCATCACCGACGTGCAGATAGCCGCAGTTGCGGCAGCGCCACGCAGTTTCTTCCGTGCGGGCAAAAGCCCTGTCGGCCGCCAGGTTGGCCGCCAGGTCACGGTAGCGTTTTTCGTGCTGTTTTTCCGATACGCTGATCGCATCCCAGGTGTCGGCTGCGCGCTCAAATCCCTCATCGCGGGCGACCTGTGCAAAACCCGGGTACATCTGCGTATACTCGAAACGTTCTCCATCGGCCGCAGCGACCAGATTTTCAAATGTTGTTTTTACGACGCCGGCCGGAAAACTCCAGGTGATTTCCATTTCACCGCCATTGAAAAACTTAAAAAAACGCAGCGCATGCTCGCACTCCTGGTCGGCGGTTTCATCGAAGATGTCGGCGATTTGAATCAAGCCGTCCTCGCGAGCCTGGCGTGCAAAATAGGTATAGCGGTTGCGGGCCTGGGATTCACCGGCAAAAGCCGTCAGCAAATTTTTGGCGGTTTGACTTTCTCTGAATTTACCCAACTCGGACCTCCTTTGTTTCGAGTTTAAAACTAATCGGATCAGTCATCTTCGTAGACTTCAATGGCATCAGCGCCGCACTCGCGAGCTGCCTGCAGGACGATTTCCTTGAGATGTTCGGGGATTTCGTCCATCTTGACGATCGACAGCAGTTGATCTTCGTCATACTCGAAAATTTCCGGACACAGTTTGTTGCAGTTTCGGTCTCCCATGCACTGTTCGGTGATAACGACTTTCATGTTTTTCCTCCTTAACGATTCGTTAAATAGTTGACTGGTGTTTATTTATTTTTAGCAAATAGTTCATAACTCAAAGGGCGGGCAGAGTAAAGATTTTTGACCAAGTTTGTTGAGAATTTTTATCCGATTGTGCTCAAATTGCCGATCAAGGGGTGCCGTCAATTTACCTTTTTGACAGATGGTATTTGACCCTTCAGCCGTGTTTATTTCTCAGACAGCCGGATCGGCGTTTTTTACCCGGTTTTTGTAAATACCCGGTGATGAATCGGGGATCTCAATTGCGCCAACAATTTTCTGGTAATATGCGGGGTTTTTGACATCGCCGACAATGGCGTAGCCATAGCCTTTTAATTGCATGTCGAGCAGACATGCCATCAGCAGGGCTTGGCCGGTCCCCTTTCCGCGCTCGGATTTTTCAACACCGATGGGGCCAAAGTATCCCAGGGCAGTGGCGTCATAACAGGCGAAGCCGATAAATCGGGTCGCTTTCACGGCCACGAAACAGCTGCGGGGGGTGTTGGCGGTCGCAACATCCGTTTCTGCGGCCCAGCCGGGGCTAAATTGTTTCGATACCCAATCTATGATCATATGCTTTTCAGGGCCTATTGGTTTGCGGACACTAATTCCGCGCTCTTTTTGTTGGGCGATGAAACGCCGATCATCGTCCAGATCGTATAATTTTATCAGCATATCAGCCATGGTTCATCCTCCCGGCATAACTTCATGAATTTGTGATTTATCGGATATAGGGAGAAGGCGCAAGGGGTAAGATATCGGTTTCAGGTCTCGGATTTCAGGAGCCAGGGAAAATGGTGGAAGGTGAAAGGCTAAAGGCCTTAGGTGATGAGCCGGAAGGCTGAGAAGCCCAGGTCGGCGGATATGGGGATTGGAGCAATGAGTGCTGAGGAACGGGTTCCATTTTGGTATACCTGAAATTTGATAAACCAAAAAATTTTCATCTTTACCCTTGACCTGTACTAAGGTACAGGTCTTATTATATTTAGGAGACATAAAATGGAAAAATTATCAATCGGTGAACTGGCCCGGCAAGCCAATGTCAATATTGAAACTATACGGTACTACGAGCGTAGGGGGCTGATAAGCGAACCACCTCGCAACAAAAGTGGACATAGGCGGTATTCACACGAGGCAGTGAAACGCACAGACTTCAAAAAAGGACATGTTTGCGGCGTTGGCCGGGACTGTGCTGGTCGCTTTGTGCTGTTTTACACCGATCCTGATGATTCTGCTTGGGACAATCGGATTGAGTGCATTTACGCCATACCTGGATTTGGTTTTGTTACCGGCCTTGTGTATCATGATCGCACTCTCCATAGTTTCCTTTTTGCGGTGGCGTAAATCAGCAAAAAAGCAGCAATAGACAAAGGTGCTGAGAACCAGTTGGGGGTGCCCCTTTCATGATACGCTTGAACCTGAGAGCAGTGGTGAACTGATATGAAAACCGAAAACCTTTCAAGTACGGGAACAATTTTAGCTTCATCAGAACTTAATGCCAACAAAAAGTCTTCTCCTGATCATGGAAAAGATAGCGGCGGAAAAGAAAGCGGGTGGACGTGACTGCGCTATCAAGAATCCACAAGGCAGGTGATGTTTGGGCGATGTCCGCCAGGTGGTGGACAAAATGACAAGTAAAATATAAGACGAATATGTTGAATAGGAACTCGATAGATGGTTATCGCTAAATCGCCGCAAGTTAAAGATATTGAGATATTAAATAATCTTGCTCAAAAAGAAAGGCTGATGAATGAAATCAAAACAGCTTTTAGAATTGATTTCTCTTGAAAATTCACTGACCCCCTTAATAAGCAGATTTAATGACAATAAAGAGAAAATGCAATTCTTAGCCTTACTCTCCCCTACATGTCCATTGTGACGTGACAAAGGTGCCCGTGCGGTACATGAGAATGTTTTTGAAAAATATGCCAGTGAAGATATCAGCGCTTCAATAGTTTGGATACCCATTCTGGATGATGATACTTTTGATGCGGCGCTACCATCTGTGAGATTTTTAGATGACGTTAGAATCAAACACTTTTACGATAACAATAAAACAGTCGGCAAAATCATTGCCGATAGTGTAGGGTGGGCAGGGAATGTCGCCTGGGATATTTATCTATTTTACAGGCCATTTGCAGAATGGACGGAAACACCACCAAAACCACTGTACTGGATGCATCAATTGACCGATGGCTGGGCGACCAAGGATAAATATCGAACTGGAGGCGATTTAAAAAATGAACTTTTTATTTCAATGGAGAAATTGTTAAGCAACTAATTTCCTTCTTCTGAGTATTCACTTGCTATTGCACATTAAGTACTACGCAACCCGCGTTATAATTGGATGATGGGGTACGGCATCCATAAACAATGACAAATCATTGCATGTTCCTGCTGCGAATCTTTACAATTATCAAACACCAAAATTGCTGATTACGCTAAATTGCGAATACCACCTGGGAGAAGATATCGTTAATTCGTTTCCATGGTGTCGAGCGCCTGGGAGGCGAGCATTTTTTTTCTCAGGCGCGGCGGGTACAGCCTGCTCACGCGATTTTGCAGGTGCTCATATTGATTGACGTACAGTCTGCGTATGGGGGTGCCGTAGACACAGAGCATGACACTGGTTTTGCCGGCCGGGTTGCCGGCCTTGTGGATGCCGTCATTGAGGGGCAGGACCGACGCTGTTTGGCCGGGCTGCAGAACCGGGCCTTCGATTTCCCGCAGGCGGGCATATCCCGGTCTGGTCTCATCATCTTCCCGGCGATATCGAATCACTTCGATCCGGTTATGGACACAGCCGTAAACTCCCCAGGAATTGTGATCATGGACCGGTGTATACTGCCCCGGCTCATAAATGTAAAGTCGAACTGAGAACAGCCGCTTGGTATTAATGAACAGTATGAATTCATTGGTGAACATGGTTGCCTGGCGGGCATCAGGATAACGTTGACCTTTGACGATGTTGGTCAGGATCTTCTTAAACAACCGGTGGTTCAGCAACAGGGCCGGCATCTCTTTGCCGATATAGAAGATGCGCTTTTCCATATCTTTGTAATGTTGAATTGATTCCGACCAGCGGTCAAATATCGTCTGTAATTCATTCAGCGATTCAGGGAGTCGGGACAAAGTAATTTTCCTCCTAGTTGTTTGGCCTCAAGCACATTAAAAGTTGAACACGATTCTTTAAATTATAGGTAAATCTTTCAATGTAATCTAAGTTTTTTTTCGAATTTGAGTTTTGTAATTTGAGATTTGTTTGTAATTTGTCATTTGAATTTTGGAATTTACACATACAAAGATCTCAACGATTCTATCCATCAAAACCAGCCTAACGATCACCATTCTCCAGCCGCACATGCTGATCATAAAATGGTGCGCCGGAGCCCAAATCGGTTATACCGGAACAGATGAGCTGGTTGATGCCACCGCCTTGATTCATCCAATCGCCGCGCCGATACAGCACCACCCCGGGGTGCAGGCCGGACATGGTTTGCAGGGTTATCTTCAACCGACCCAGCGGGGATACCAGATACACGTCTCTGGACCGGTCGATACCCGGCAGCACCGGATTGTCGGGCGCTACCCAGGCCCTGGGCAACTGTTTCTGATCTTCCGGCAAAATCTGGGAGTGAATGGCATTTCTGCGCACCAGGGTCAGCAACTGCAGCGGATACTGCGGGTCAGCCGCGGGCTCGGCATGCAGGGTCGCGGGGAACCGGTATTTCCCGTCCCGGTGGTCAAAGGTCAGGTCGGCGTAAGCAACGGCCGGCCGGTCGGCCCGGGCACAGCCCTGTTGACGCAATTGTTCCAGGGAAACCTGCAGACCGTGCTTTTCCAGCGAGTTGCGCAAACAGGTCTCGGTATCCGGAAGCATGATTGGCGGATCAAGCCTTTTGCCGATTTCAGACAGGATCCACATGTCATTGCGCGCTTCGGCCGGTGGGTCCAATACCGGACAAACATGCTGAACATATTCGTGCATGTATGAGCCGATGATGTCTTCCTGTTCCAGCATCAGCGTGCTGGGCAGTATCAAATCCGCCCGTTGGGCAGTATCGTTCATAAAGGCATCCACCACAACCTTAAACTCGACGCTATCAAACGCACGGGCAATCCGGTGGGAGTCCGGCGCCTGGTTGACCACGTTGATGCCGTTGACCCAGATCATTTTAATCGGCGGGTCGTGTGCCGCCAGAATTTCCTCGCCGATAGCGGAAATGGCAAACGAGCGCCTGCTTTTTCGTTGCGGGTCGGCGGTCCAGGCTAAATTTACGTTGCGGTAGGAGTGCAGGTGAAAATAGCTGCCGCCGCCGGCGATGCCGATATTGCCGGAAAGAAGTGCCAGGGCATTGATAAATCGAGTGTTTTCACCGCCAAACCGGTAGCGCTGCAGCCCGGTGCCGACAAATGTGGCGACGGGCGAGTCCTGACGATACCAGCGCCACAGTTTTTCGAGATCTGCCGGGCTGACCTCGCAGGCGCGGATTAGATCTTCCAGTCTAAAGCCCGATACCATATTCAGAAATTTTTGCGGCCTTTTGGTATGTTTGAGAATGGCCGGTGATATACACCGGTTTTCCGCCTGCAGCTTGATAACAGCAGCCGCCAGAAAACGGTCGGTACCGGGACGGAGGCGGATACGCTCTTTGGAAAGCGTGTCATTCCCGTCGCCGCCGGGGGAGATGGTCAGCATGCGGGTTCCGTTGCGGCAGGCTTTACGGATTATGGCCGCCGTGTGAATCGAACTGCGGGAGAAATCCTTGCCCCAGTTAACGATGCCGGCGGCATTGTTCAGGTCGTTGATATCATTGTTTTTGCGGGAGCCAAAATCGTAAATGTAGGCCATGAAACCGGCGGCGTCGCACAGCGATCCTTTGGTCCGGCTGGTTCCCAGAATCGAGAAAAAAAGGGCTGTGGCGGCCTTCAAAACCCCTTTGGCGCCTTCGCTTTTAATTTGCAGAATGGATTTGGGCTCTGAACGCAGCGCCTGAATCTTCTCGGCGCACAAATCCAGGGCCGTATCCCAGGTGACACGCTGCCAGGTGCCTTTGACCCGCAACAGGGGTTGTTGAATCCGTTCGGCGTGCTGCAGGCGTTTGATGTGGCCTTTGATTTTAGGGCAGGTGAAGCCGGAAGTAAACGGGCTGTCCGGGTTGCCCCGCAATACGATGCGACTATCCGAACGTTGGTCCACTACGAGGGAACAGGCATCCGGACAATCCATGGTGCAGGCGGTAATCGTCGAGGTCATTGGTGTTATCGTCGATATCTAAAATGGTTGGTTCCAGGTTCAGTGCTGCTGCTGGTCGGCGATTTAGCCAGTTTGATCGATAAAAGAAACTGATAAACATCGAACGTTCAACTGTCTTTAGATCATGTCTTCAGCGTGAATCGCTTTTCAGGCTCAGGTCCAGGCATCGAACGGCAGATTTGAGTGAAATGGCGCCATCGACCCGGGATTCCTATAAAGGAGCCTCATCGGCCACACGCTGATGTTTTTTTTTGCCTCTCAACAAATCCCGCAGGGCGCCTTTAAACGGCAGCTGGTTTTTGGACCGTTTTTTGAAAATCTCTTCCATGGACAAATGGGGATCGCGGTCCGGGTTGCGAAGATACTGACGGATTGCTTCAAGCCTGGCGACGATTTCCTGCTCGGCCTGATATTTCAAATCGGTCTTCATTACCAGGATTTTTTCTTTTAAATTCTGATCCTGCTGCAGATCTTTGTACTTTTTTAATTTATATTCCAGGCGTAAACTGGTTAACGCCAGCAGGGTCTTTTCATAGTCAGGTCCCAGCCAGATGAGTTCGGGTACCAGATCGCCGAAATTGGATACACCCAGGATGTCTTTATTCTGCAGCCAGTATCCGAATAAGAAATCCAGTTCCAGATCTTTATAATTTTGCAGGGGCATATACATGCGCCGCAGATGCAGCAGCACTTTTTCGGCCTTTTTTTTGTGACCGCCGATGATGACACTGCCGCCGACTTCACCCTTTGTAACGCCTTTGGTCCACGGTGCCCCGGTGATGCCGAAATCATGGTAGATGGGAATGTGCAGCAGTCCTGACAGGGTGTTGAGTGCCAGCGCATACCCGGCCGACGGGCCGCCGACGGTATAAGACGCCGTAAGAAGCTGATGATGGATGGTAAATTTTTCCAGAAATTCCCCGAACAGTCTGGCAATACTGATCTTGGGAGACAGGGCCTGAAAATAATTCTGCACCATGGTCAGCGCTTCCTGGGCCGACTGCTGGGTCATCTGAACGGCCATTTCCATTTCAGCGGCTGCCGGAGAAGAAGAAGAAACGGCACCGGTAACCAGTACTTTTTCCGAAGATAAACTGTAGTTTAGGCTGGTGGCAATGGGCAGCAGCACGCCGGAGACATCACTGGCCCCGACACCGATGATAAAGCCGATTTGCGGCTCCTGGCTCAGCTCGGCTTCTAAAAATTCGTCCAGCTGCACGGAGCCTTTCTTCACCGGGCTCTGGGATATTTCTTTGCGCGCCGAGGTCAGGTGCGATTGCATCAAAGGATAACCGTCGGCAGGATTGATATGATCCAGCAGCTTTAAGATGGCATCAAAGTGATTGATGAATTCATTGGGGTCGCTTTTGATCTGGGTGCGGATGTTGCGGGGCACATCCAGGGCATCCAAGATTCCGATCAGCGTCTTGAAGTTAAATTTGATAAAATTTACCTGCACTTCGCGCTCGGCGCCTTCCAGAGCCTTTAATTTTTGAAGAACGCGGTGTTCCGTGCCGCGCAGGCTGCGGGCTTTTTCGACAAAGGCGGTATAATCAGCAGGTGTGTTGCAGATGCCCCTGGCAGCATCCAAGATGACTTCCAGGCTGACGCTGTTGCTCAAGGGGACATCTTCCAGGGTTCGTTCGATAATTCTGGTAATGTCCTCATTGTTTAAATGCCCTGATACTTCCAGTACTTTCAGACGTTTGGAACGAATCAGCGCCGGATCCAGGATATCGAGGCGGTTGGTGGTCAATACGGTAAATACACAGTTTAGCGGAATTTCGCCGTCAATAAGATTGAGAAATTTATTGGTCAGTTTATCCGACGGTGATCCCCCGGAGGCGCTGCGCTTGGGTACCAGGGAATCGCCTTCGTCAAAAAAGATAGCGGTGGGTGCAATCATCTTGGCAATGTCATAGACTTTTTCCAGATTGGCCACCGCACCGTCAATCGGGTTGACCGGATCCTGCAGCGCTGCCGTACTGAGGGATATATCATGGACCTGTTGGTTCTCGCTGAGCCAGGACCGAACCAGAAAGGTCTTGCCGCTGCCCGGCGGCCCATTGAGCACAACCCCTTTTTCCTCACTGACCTCGTAGAACAGGCAGTTATTGATCATTTCCGAGAAACTGTTTTTGATATCGCCGGCATATTCGTCCCATTTGACCTTCCGATCCATGTGGTCGACGGCTTTCTTGAACAGATCGCCGTAAGAGTTGCGGGCCACCAGCTCAAAAGCCTGGCGCACCAGCACTTGATCATCCAGGTGTTCGGGTAAGAAATCGCCTTTGATTTCGATAATGGAGTAGACCAGTTTGCGTACATAGGAGGGGGTAATTTTTAATGTCCGCTCATCAAAGATGGTGCTGATCTTTTCAACCGCCAGGTCCAAGTTATCGGCGGAAAGACAGGTGACCGACGGATGACAGCGTTCGTCCAGGCTGTCGGCGATGCGGATATTGTTGCGCAGCAATTCGAGCCGCACGAGTGCTCTTAGATTGTCCGAATTTTTCCAGTTTTCGGTGATGTCAATGATCCGGCCCTTTTCCACAAAACGGCGGTAAATGGCCGTATCGATGCGCTCCGGCTGATCGGTGGTGGCGATCAGCAGGCAATCCCGCCGACCGTTGGTAATTTCATCGATAATAATGTTGGCCGTGTCAATCAACGTTCTTTGTTGATGATCGACTCCCGACTGGCGACTGTCCGATTTGCCGAAGGCACTATGGGCTTCCTCAATGTGTCGAATAGTTGTTTTGCGAGGGTCCCCCAGCGCTTTTTTGAAATAATTGCCCGGCTCACCGGCCAGAGCCGTCTGATAATCATTGGGGGTTACCATGGCATAGTCGACCTGAATACTCTGCCCTTCCAGTTTGGAAAGCTGCTTGCTGATGCGCTTTTTCAGCAGCCGCCGGACCAGCGGGATGCGGGAAAGGCGCTTATAATAATGAAGCCGCCTGCGGCGGGTAATTTCCTCTGCCAGGGTTGGATCGATTTGAGCGATGGATTTCCAGAATGGCTCCTCAGCCAGCAGCTCTTCCTCTTTTTGCTTCAGATCAATTTCCGGCTGCACTTCGTTGACGAAAATGATTCTTTCGATGGTCTCTTTGACGGTCGCAGTCTTGCCGCTGCCGCTGGGACCGATTACCAGCAAGAGCGGCGCTTTGGGTACACCGGAATCGGAGGAATATTCTTTGCGGATGTGGGCCCGGTAAATTTTTTCGAACAGCGCGGCCATCCTGTCCGGAACGTGAACATCGCCAAGCTCTTTATTCAGCAGCGACAGCAGGTAAATATAGTCCTTGGCGGATACCTCTTTTTCCAATATCTTGTTCCAGGCCTCCTGGGGTTCGGTCTGTCCCGAGATTTCAAATCTTTTCTGCCAGTCGGTCAAAATCTCCGGGTCTTTCAGGATGACAAATTTTTTATCCTGGGCGGACATAAATAAAGACAGCAACACTTCGATCATGGTATTGATCATATCCGAAGGCGGATGGTACTGGTTTAAGCGGGCACGCATAAATGCCTTGGTCTCATATGACCATGATGCCACCAGATCTTCGATTTCGCGGATTCGATTTTCAGGCAGACGGACATACTGCTTTTCTTTGGTCAGTCTTTTGGCCATTACTCGTCTCCTTTGGCGCCGTTTGCCGCCGCAGGGGGCGGTATGGTCAGAGCCGGTGACCCCTGGGTATTTTGAATCACCAGGGTATTTTGACCGCCCTGGTTTTTCTCATAAGCCGTGGCCCACTTCTGCTGCGTCAAAAATTGCAGCAGCGGCAGGTCGGTAGAGCCGTCCGGCCGCCCCAGGGCTTTCTGCAAGGACTGGATGCCGCTCAGATAGGCAGCGTAGAGTTTGCGAATGCGGGATGCTTCCTGGTCGGCGGCATAGTTTTCGGCTTCGGCAATCAGTTCGCGGCGTTTCTTTTCTTCGGTTGCTTCCACCAGCTTATCACCGAAGCGCGTTTCTTTGAGCACGAAACTGACCACTTCGATGCCATATTTTTGCTCCAGGTTCGGTCCGCCTTCATTGATGGGACGCGATTTTAGGGCCCGAAATATCTCCTCTTTGATCATTTCACGATCACTGATCAGCTCGTCGACCTGCTGGGCCTGCAGGATATCTTTGACAATACCGTCATAGTCTCCCTGCAGGATGCTCAAGGGGTCGAGGTTTTCAATGGCCCAGGTCTTCAAATCATCGATCCGGTAGGTCAGGACGCCGGAGGTCCAGAGCGCCACATTACCCTTTGAAATGATACGCATCGGTTCGAGCTGGCCGCCCAGGAAAAGCCGTTGATTCATGAGCGGAACTTCCTGTTCGATACGGGTGAAATAAGGCAGCCGTGCGTGCCACCCGATGTCGGTCACGGCCTCACGTTGCCCACCAAAACGCTCCAGGACCACGGCATAATTTTTTTTGACCTTGAAAAATGTTTTGGTGGCGTAAATTATGGCCACGCCGCCATAGACCAATCCGACAATTGTGACCAGGGCCAGCAGCCTGCGTAAAAACGTTTTGACAAAAGCTCTCCGGAGAAACTTTTTAGGAAGTTCATTTGACATGATGACTCCTTGTATTTGAAACAATCGGGTGACTTGATATATTCCGCTAAATCAAGGTGTTACAATCTTTCCCATAACAAATTATATGCTTGCCAGGCATAATTTCAATTGCGAGAACAGCTGGATGTATTATAATCTAGGTTAAACGGTTCAGAGTTCAACGCTTATCCGCCTCCGGCGGGTTCCGGGTTGAAAAACCCCCAAACAGTTTATATCAACTGAATTGTTAGAGACACAGAAGCAGCTTCGGAAGTCGATGGCGGACAGGGGCAATACTCTTCTCATTCAACATGTATCTCTGAAGCACGAACGATTCTTTTATTATAATCCACAAACCATAATTATTCAAAAAATAATATCAATGGACCATGTCAGGCGAAAAAAATGGCTTTCATTCACTGGGTACGCGGTGGCTTTTCTAAGCGTTTGGTCGCTTTCTCTTATCTTGGCTGAAACCTATTTCCCCAACCCGTCATCGGGCCTCACCCCACGACAACCCGATCGCATTGCGCGCCAGCTTTTTCATCCGAACCCCTTGCAAAGTTCGCCGAAAGACGCTGCTGTGAATAATATTCAGCAGGAGGAACTTTTCTTCCGGCTTAACCAGAAAGTTTCCGCCGGTAAAGCAGAGCTTATCTATCGCGGACTGGTGGGAGCGGTCGAGTTCCGGATCGACGTCATAATCCCTGAGTTGGACCCGCAAGTGTCTTATCCCTATCGGCTTGAAATTTCAGAAGCCAAAAAATCCTTTCGACTGGCGAATCGCAATTACCGGTTAATCTCCGCTAAAAAAGCAGCGCTTCGGTTAAAGCTAATTAATCCGCCATGAAAAACACCCTGTTCAGGGTTGTAAATTGTTTTTGATAAACTGAATTCAGTTATTAGATCGATGCGGCGCATTTTTTTCTGTTTATCTCCAATCAGCTGCCGGAAATTAAAGAAAATTTAATCCTAGTTAACAAACTTTAACCCCAATTGAGTGAAACTCAATTGGTGGGTACTCGGTATCTGGTACTGGGTATTGGTTTTAAGGAATGGGTTTGATTTTTAATATATCACCCGCAA
>CACVKW010000281.1 GCA_902749685.1 Olavius sp. associated proteobacterium Delta 1
TCGACTAGCGGCTCGGCTTACCGTCGCTGGACTGATTTTCAACTTTCGGGCAACATCCGCACAACTGATCTGCAGCTCACACAAAAACGATTTGTACCGA
>CACVKW010000282.1 GCA_902749685.1 Olavius sp. associated proteobacterium Delta 1
ATCGGGTAGGTCAGAGGCCTCTCAGCCTCTTTCCCCCCTAAGAACTCAGCGTGAGACTTTCGCTTCACGGAGCTCAAGCATCTCTAAAGGCAGCCCTTGTGGGACGGCCCGGCTGTGTTACTTTCTAAGCAAACTGTGCACAACATTTGCGTTCTGACAATGCTGGTCTTAGTTTGCTACCCTTTTTATTCCTTCTCCGCCAAAAGTATGAGCTATACTCTGGATCGTAAGGATTAGCAGCAGCCTTGATTTTTATATGTCTTTTTATGCCAATTGAGCATAATTGTACCACCTGATATACTTTCTTCACGCCCTTTTTGACCTTAGCGATAACTGCGAAAGTATGTTTCCTTCCTGCGGCTGTCCAATATTTTCGGTATAGCCACTTTCCGGATTTATTCCGGTGACGTTTTCTAACCATGCTCTTTAGTCGCTCAAAGACATATTTGTCAATCCGGCTGAAGGCCTCCGATGACACCACATGGCGATGGTAGTTCGCCCAACCTCGAAGTATTTCGTTCAGCTTCTTGATTAGCACAGGCATCGGGGCGCCGACGTGCTTCTTGATTAACATTCCCACCTTTCGCATGAGGGCGAGAACTCCCTCAGTCGATGGCTTGATGTGCAGTACCTTGCCATGCTTTCGAAAAGTTTGCCCGAGGAATGTGAATCCTTTCTTTATGTGCGTAATCACGGTCTTTTCCTCAGAGAGAGTCAGGCCGCGTTCTGCAAGGAATGCTTTCACCGCCGGCTTCACCTTTGTTTCCAGTAGCCATTTTGACTTACCTGTGATGATAAGATCATCCGCATACCGGATGAAGTTGACACGGTGTCGGCGGGGGACTGCACGTCGGACGGCTTCCTCCAGCCCGTCGAGTGTCATGTTGGCCAGCGTGGGACTGATTATCCCACCTTGCGGAACTCCTTTACGCGTCGGATACGTAATGCCGTTTTCTACGTATCCCGCATCCAGCCACTTGCGAAGAACGACTTTATCCATCGGAATGTTATTGAGCATCCATTCCTTGGAGATGTTGTTGTAACATCCCTCGATGTCGGCCTCAAATACCCACGGTGCCGAATTTGGCTTTGACAGTGCGTTGAAAGACGCCTGAATAGCATCCGCACAGCTGCGGCTTTCCCGATAACCGTATGAATTGACATCGGCCGTCGTTTCAGCTACTGGTGCCAATGCTAGTTTATACAGGGCCTGCATTGCTCTGTCCAACATGACAGGTATCGAAAGAGGACGTTTCTTACCGTTTTTCTTCGGAATGTATATTCGTCTCAGCGGCTTGGGTTTATATCCACGTCGGTGCAGGCTACACACAGCCCGCCTTTTGGCTCCGGCGCCTTTCCACAAGACACCGTCAACGCCAGGAGTATTTTTCCCCTTGTTGGTAGTCACCCGTTTCACAGCCAGTAGCTTGGCGTAGAACGAGCGGGTTAGCAAGTATTGCAACGCTTTTACCTTGTTCCACTTGTCTTCCTTCACAGCCTTTGCGATACGCATCTGCAGCCTTCTAACTTGCCGCCTGGCGTAGTTCCAATCAATGCAACTCCACTTCTTGGCATCGTTGACGGGTGCACCAGCACTTATGGCCGTCTTTTGCTTTCCCATCTTCAAAGGTTCTCCAGATTCTCTCGCAATGAGATACCAGTTGGACGTCTGCACGCACTTTCATCGGAACTGAAGCCTACCGATTTTGACGTTGAGCCATGTCTCATGCTCTATCTTTCGGCTCTCCCGAAAGCATTCGCTTCTTCCAACCTCTCTGACCCGCCTCTCCACCAGCGTGCCTTACGGTTCGCTTGCCTGGAATTGCTCCAGGCGAAGGACGGGGTTACTACGTTCCTCATAGTTGATCCTATGGATGACTTAGGTGCGCCCTCTACGCCGGTGGTACGACAGTTCCGTGCAGGCAGTTAGAAGACCTGCATCCTGACCACATCCGCTAACACTGGGCAGCGGCCTTCGACCCCCTAATCCTCGTGGGTCTGCGCTCCTTGACGACGCTTACAGACATTCAATTAATTTCACCATATCATCCGTTCCTAGCCCTTAACGGGGGAGGATTCCCCGAGGGGTTCGCCTGTCACCATTTGAACCCAATTCGGTACATTGTCCGCGGGGCTTCGCACCAACCACACAGCGCGTGGCAAGCACGCCCGCGTAGGAACCGGCAGGAACATGCCGGGTATTC
>CACVKW010000283.1 GCA_902749685.1 Olavius sp. associated proteobacterium Delta 1
CCGCCGCCGCCATCATATCGACAACTATGGGGGCATAAGGGACATCCTTTAGCTATTTAGTTTAGGTCGATTCTACCCTCGGAACTGAAAATATAAAGGACGTCCCCGAAGTTA
>CACVKW010000284.1 GCA_902749685.1 Olavius sp. associated proteobacterium Delta 1
TAACAACCACCCTACATATAAGGAGGATTTTTTTCAATGACTCGTATTATTACTCACTTTATGACTCATTCTAAACCCGTTTTTGGACAAGAGTGAAAAGGATTCAAAAGTAATTTAAACAAATCTAAAATAGGATTAACGCTTTCACTATCCGGAATGATTCCAAAGGCTATCAAGCCGACTATTGGAAATAAAATAGCTCCAATAATCAAGCTCAATTTAAAATATGTGTTTTCAGATTTCATACAATTTGTAGTCGAACGTTGGGCATCACCTGGACCAAAAGCCGCCAGACTTTTGGGGTCAGAGTGAATGCCCTGGTTGGGTAATTTTAATTCATGCTATGTATTCACGATATTCACTTCTTAAAAATATTTTTGCAAAGAAACCCCACGATGTTGGAATATTTCTGTCTTTTAGCATTTTAATCAATTCCGCATTAGCTTTAGTGCGAATTGATTTCGCGCCGTTATACCTAAAAATGGTGTGCCAATTTATATCCACCGATTTAAGGTCACTGATTTTATTCACTACTGGCTTTCTATGAAATATGAACGACTCGATTCTATTGTGTTCAAAGTCAAATAAAATTTTATAAGCAAATTTTGATGCCACAATGTGGAAAATAAAATATAGGAGGATAAACAGGGGTAGTCACTCTTGTCCAAAAACGAGTTTAGAATGAGTCATATAATGAGTTGTAAAACGAGTCATTGAAAAAAATCCTCCTTGTATGTAGGGTGGTTGTTAA
>CACVKW010000285.1 GCA_902749685.1 Olavius sp. associated proteobacterium Delta 1
TAACCTGATTTCGAAATCACCAATTTCGCGTTTATAACTGCCTGTTATTATTAAAGGCAGTATTTGATTTTCAATTTATTTTGGACAGCAATGATATTTGATATATCAATGTCCGTTTCAAGGCGTGCACAAAAACGGTTCCTAATCTTTACATATTTTGTAAGAGCAATTTTGGACTTTCCAGTTACCGTAAAATTATTTCCATTCACGTTAAAGAGTATTGTTTCATCGACATTGACGTGCTCTCCTACTTTTAAAGCTTTGGACGGTATCGGAAACAGGATTTTTAAAAATAATTCTTGAGTGTTCAGCCCAATATTCATCCTACCATCTTCCTTCATACCCTGGATGACCATAGTAGGAGCTTGTATTTCCATAGCTCTGTTACCAGACTCTCTTTTTTCACTACCCGTTTTTACGACTGTCTCCATATCTTTTAGCACCAAGTCAGCCGTCTGATCTCCCTGGCTATTTACAACTAATATTCCATCTGAATGCATTATGGTTAAATAATCATTTGGGTTTCGCACTAAATCATCTGTATGCTTGCTCGTTATAGATTTCTTTAAGTATTTGTAAATATATTTTTTCTCGTTCGAAAAGTCCCACCTTAGCAACTGTGCATTTTGGGGATTCTTAACAACATAATAATATTCATTATCAATCTCATTCAAGTATGTTGAATTTTTTTGTATCGTTGACAAGTCTTCCTGAACCTTTAAACCCGAGCAACAATAAATGTATGGCAGTAAAATGAATATAAAAAAAACTTTGAAAGTAAAGAGACTCAAGATATTCTTAATTTTTAAAATAGACAAAGTTTTACTCCTAATCCTAAGTAACTAATAAATAAATGATAAATAAATTAAGGGTAAAAAATATCAAAATAAATACTTGTAATTTATACCATGTCAGTGGAAGATATTCTTTAATACATACCTTCTTGTATTCGATTAGGTTGTTGATTTGATGAGGCCCACTAGCCACCCAATCAAACCAATATATCTTCTTAACACCTTTCAATTTTGGGACCACGACCAGAGATTGAATGACCCAAAATGCAATAAATAAAAATATTTCTATCTTAACGACTACATCAACCATTAATTGGCTATTGCGAATTATCTGATAACTGTTTTTATTTTGATTATCTTATTAACGGATTAAATTCTCTTGTTAAATCGTAGTAAAGGTCCTTGGTTATAGCAAACTGTTTGCCGACCAAATGAATGCCACCTTTCCAATGCGACCCGGCTGAAAGATCTATTCCACTTGTAACGCCCATTTCTTTGAGTCTGAGCCCTCCAAATCTGAAAATACCGGGTCCTGAAAAGATCTCGTCTCCGATAACAACCGAAGCGCCAGTCAGGATTTCAGATTCACCCTCGATATTTGATAAACAAGGATCGGATAAGTTGTCTTCAAAGATGGCTACGTTATTAAACGTCCAGCTGACAGGTCTAGGATAGGATACCCCCACAAAATTCCCTTTGAAATTCATTGCAGGATAGTTACCATATTTATCGGGTTTCGTAGAAATAACCATCCCACTTATTCCGGAAAGGCCTGGAGCACCTGCAGTAACAGACCACATATCCCAAACTACTATATATTCTGCGAGACCGAATGGATCGACCGAATTTATCGGATTGTTAGATGAATAAGAGAAGAGGTTAATTCCTCCTTCTAACCCGATCGGATCCGGTTTCAGATATCTTCCAGTGTAGGGATCATAATAGCGGTGGTAGTTATAGTGAAGGCCAGTTTCTTCA
>CACVKW010000286.1 GCA_902749685.1 Olavius sp. associated proteobacterium Delta 1
AGCCTGGCCGTTATGTCTGAGATCGTTGCTTTTTCCGGGCAGATGCTGGATGCTTGATACTTGATGCTGGATATCTAACAGGACACTATCGGTGAATTTCAACG
>CACVKW010000287.1 GCA_902749685.1 Olavius sp. associated proteobacterium Delta 1
ATCACTTCCAACGGCGGCCTGGATCAATAGACCGGAAACTGATCAATTAGAGTCTAATTTATTAACGTGCGTGTCTCATTTTCATTGACATATTCCGAATCATCTTTCGTGATACTTTTGACTCGTACCCACGCTTCAACAAAGAGATTCAGTTCTGAGTATTGAAGGGATTCTCCAAATGGTGGGTCTGTGAAAATATAGTCAATTGTGTTGCTAGGGATGTTTTTCAGATCGGCAATGCTCTGCGTTGAGATAACCGCTGTTTTGCTCACGGCGCTTGATAGGTTGCCGATCTTACGGATTTTCCGCCGCAGGACATCGAATACGTTCCGCTCCAAGTGAAGAGACGGGGTAAAAAGTGTCCCTGACACTCCCCCACCACCGCCGAAATACCCCTGCTTCCTGGATACATAGTTATTGATTGCGCTTAGGCAAAAGCGAAAGAGTGATGTATGCCGCGATGATGATAGCTTAAGTTGCCACAATTCACCTAAGGCAAACAAAGCCCTTGGAGTATACATATGACAAATATGGGAGATGCCAGTACCATTTATCAGTTTGTTGGTTTGACGCCCCGGGAAAAACTTGTCCGTAGGAACCGACGGCCACTGACGATTGTCGAATCGCTTGTCAAAATCCCTCCTGTCTGCATCCGAAATCTTGACCTTTACGCGCTTTGAACCAGACTTAACGGTCATCTCTACAAGCACGAATTTCGGGACACGAACAACTTGGTTAAGAACAGGATCATATCTTGTGCCAAATGCTCGCTCGAGTTTAACGGCACCTGTTGTTCTTGAAGCGCTTTTTCCGACGGTTGAACCACACTCAGGACATGGAAACGACTTCTGCATTTTCCCATTCTTTAGCGCTGATTCCCAGAAAACGAGCTCGTTGCTACAATTTGGACAAAGAAAAACATCAGACCAGATAGCATTCAACACTTCACCAGAGCTACTTTCATACAGCCACGACAGAGAGCTCTCAAGTTCATCAACAACTCGAAGAGCCTCTCTTCCGAAGTCTTCGAGGTCAAAAAAGTCAACGTAGTTTCGAGCGATGAAAGTAGCAATTGGGGACAGATCCGATAGGATCGAATGACGTTCCCCAACCATAGAAACAGCGCTATTTTGCTCATCCAGGACTGTTCCATCATCCTTCAGCCTGTAACCGAGAGCCTCGATTTCTTTTACATCTCCACACAATTGAGCAGCTACACCTGTCATTCCCGTCCCGCAGAACCCATCGAAAACTACATCCCCTGGTTCGGTGTAATGTAGAATATATCGCATGATAGCCTTGTGAGGAACTTTGGTGTGGTATGAATGGGCGTTGTAAATCGGGTCGTTTTTGCCTTCGCTGACATCTGCAGCAAAAGTCTCGCGACCGTAAAACTTACCTGAGTCATACGGCCTGCCATAATGCTTGATAAAATCCACAATAAACGGGTTCGGGCAGGCGGTGTAATACGGCGGGTTGGACAGCGCCAGGATGTCCTCGTCCTCGCCAATCGGAAACCCCTCGATTTTGCGAAACTCAGGGTCCTTGAGCTTTTCGCACAGCTTGTCCAGGAAATACTCTCGACGTTTCTCATCATTATCAAAGGTCATCCCAAGGCATTCGACGGGGCCGTCATACACCACAAATTCTTCCTCAAAAAGTTTCCCGGAGCCTTCTTTCCCGGGAACGATTCTTGTTTTAAATAGTTGTCTCTGTTTGTCGCTCATATTGCAATCCCGTTTTGGACCACGACTGCACATCAATGAACACGAATAAAAGGCCATAAGAATTCGCGTCTATTTGTGTTCATTAGCAGTTCCTATTCCAATACGATCCGTACTTTTCCAGGCTCCTTGCCCTTGGTGAGTTGATCCAGGTAATCCTCAAACCGTTGTTTCATCTCTGCAGGCGTAACCGGTGAACCACCGGATAGCAAAGCTGCCCGCAAATCTGTAATCTTAATCGGAACCTTCTGAAGACCTGAAAGCACCTCGCTCAAGGCATGGATGAAATTTTGGTCGAGTTCGTCAGGCAGGGAACCTTTCTTGATGAAGCCGTTCACCAATTTCTTTGGCTCGGACTTTAGTAGGTTCAGATTACCCTTGGTTGTCGGGTCCTCCAGGTTGGTCAGGAGTGTCTGGATCCAGTTTTCCACCATTTTGTCCAGCTCTTCATCCAGACCATCCAGGACCGAGCCAGCGGGTGCGGTGGGCGGCTCCGAGCCGGGTTTAAAGCTGCAATTCGGGCAAACGGGCGAAGCGTTTAGTTCCTGCTCGGTAAGCGCGAAACAGCTTTTCAAACCGGCGAGACGGTTCTGGAAATCGGTCAGGTGCTGACGGGGCATCAGCTCAATAGTGGAAAGCTTTTGCAGAACCTTAAGGCGATCGTCGCCCATGAGCTTGGTCTTGCGCTTGTCTTCATTCACGCCCAGTCGTGCCTTGATATGCAGCGATAGGTAGGCCTGCACATAGGCTTTCTTGAGATCAGTCAGTTTGCGCTGGGTTTGTTGACGGAAGGTAGCCGCGCTACGTTTGTCCGGATCGCCGAGTTGCACGAGAATCTCATCGCGCGCGGTCTTCATCCTGCCCACCCATTCATGTTCAGCGGGCAGCACCGCTTCAGCGGTGGAAAGAAACGATGCTGTGGAACTGAGGTCGACCACCAGTTCTTGGAGGGATTCAGCCTCGGCCAGAGAATTAAGCCCGTCCCGATAGGACGTCACCTCCTGGGTGTCGTAACGGAAGTTCTTTAGCTTGCCGGGCGAGGTATAGGCCTGAAGTGATTCCAGGAACGTCTTGGCCTCGTCGAGTCGGGTGCGAAATTTCTGCGCCTCTTCCTCTGCCAACAGGTTTCGGCCCCAGAAGTGCAAACCGTTTTGTAGGTTCTGTTGCAGGAGCACGAGCTTCTCCACCAACTCGGAGATGGCCTTCTGCAACTGTTGCACCGGTTCGTCCTTGCCCTGTGTGACCAGTTGGGCCATACCGGGCGTGAGACCGAGCAGTTCGAACATAGCCTTCAGGGCCGGCAGGTTCCAGTCTTTGGGTCGCTCAATGTGCTTGAATTGGGTCAATTCATCCACGCTGTTTCCTGACAGTTGAGAAAGGCCGGTGGCATCGAACTTTTTTCCTGGTATGGCTAGCACCAGATCACCGGAGTAAACAAGCGCAGCCAGAACAACGACCACCCATTCCGGTTCCAGCCGATACCGGTCCTTGTCCATATATTCCAGGCCCTTATCGTCCTGGATCAGTTCAGAGCGATTGACCACCTGGCCGTGGCCCTTCTTTTTTAGCAGGACGAGGATATGCTTGGCATATTTCGATTTATAGGGATCGAGCCGTTCACCATCGAGCAGCTCAAGGGCATCCAAAACCGCTGTTGCCTGTTTGGTACGGTTCTGTCCGGCAACGGCGCGCAAGGCGCCCTGTGCTGCCTGGTCCCGGTTGGTCCCGGTGATGAGCACCGAGAAGAAGGGGTATTCGGGCGCCTGATCCTGGAAATGAGCACCCATGCAAATACCGGCGATGGTGTTTACCAAGTCACGGAAATTGATGCGCTCATGTGAGCCGATACCGGAAAGTTCGCGGATCGATTTACCCTTGGCCCATTCTGTAAGCAACTTGGTGCGTCCCTGGTAGGTGACTTCAAAAGCGGTGGCCATCTGCTTTTGCAGCCATTGCACAAGGTCTCTCAGGAAATTAGATGACTTAGATTCATAGGTTGATTTGGCCTGTCCAGATGATGTTGATGCCAAATCAAGAGCAGCAGCATAGTTGCTTAGTGTGGTGCGGAATTCATCATCCGTATTTGTAAGCCTTAAAAACAGTTCGTCGGATTTTTTCTCGTCCTTGAAGTGGGGTGGATCGAATGGTTGGATAAAATAGAGGTAAAAATCCCGTGGAGGGACTGCGGTAGAGCGTTCGTTTGGCGCACCGAAAAAGAGATACCCTTGACGTGCAGCCTTTCGCTCCAGCCATTCCAGCTCGTGCTGCCAGATTTTATAGCCAGTTACGTAAGTTTGGTCCGTACACTCCATAACCCGCTTCAAAGCCTCGTAGTAATAGCGATCGAGCTGAGATAAATCGAGACTCTCGGCGCGCTTTTCAATCAGAGCGTCGAAATCGTCGGTTTTTTTCAGGTCGAGATAGAACTGACGGTTATCCGGGTTGGAGGAAATGAACTGTCCGCTAACTGTTTTGTGGATTTCTCGAAGGACGGTTTCAACCTGTGAGAGCAGATCATCATCCGGGTCGCCGCCTAGCTCCTCGATGCCTGGCTGATAAAGGCAAAGCCCATCCCGCAGCTCTTCGGCTGTCGCTCCAATCGTGGCATAGATATCACCGGTGGTGAGACGGTGGATCGACAGGGCATGAATAAGCCGCAGCGCCATGGGTTTGTATGCCGGACGCGTGAAAGCTTGCTGGATGCGTGATTCCAACACCCGGCTACAGTCGATGACCGCCTTGATGTCCGGCACCGCCCGGAATGACGGGTTCTCTCGAAGGTTTGTCCAATAGGAATCATAAGCGATGAGGCCTGGCCGGTCATCCGGAAGTTCTTGGCCAAAGAGCTTCTTCATGGCCAAAGACAAGGTCTTTAGCACCTCGCGTTTCTCAACCACGGTGACTCGCTCAAAGGAATCGATATAATCAGGATGCACCGGAAAGAGGTGGACGAATTCATCCATACGCTCGTTCATGTGGCCATAAAACTTTCCAAACGGGGTTAGGTATTCCCGTATCTTGGCCTGCTGCTCTCCGGTTTTCTTAAGTAATCGTTCGGCTACAACAAACTTGACATCTTTACGGGCGATGAGAATCTGTTCGAAGCGGTCCTTTACTCTGCGTATGCTGTCGGCTACAAAAGAAAACCTGGGGCTGTCGAAGATGGCTTCCTGGACACCGGCCATGAAACGAAAACGCAGGTCTTTGCAAACCTCACCGATCTCTCGGAGAAAGTTCAGGTCCAGGATGAGTTCCTGATCCTTGCGGGTACGCAGGTAATCGAGCAACTCGTCCACCACTAGGAGCAGACCGTGGTCGGGAAACTCCTGATGAAAGACAGACATCATCTCTTCAAAAGAACGTTTATTGCTGGACACCTCGGAGGTGGCAGGGAAACTATAGCTTACGCCCATCGAGGTTAAATGCTCTTCCAACTCAGCCACCAGGATGTCTCGTAACGACATAGTAGTGGCGCCAATCTCGGTACGGACCACTTTGAACCGGCCTCCGATTTTCCCTGCGGCATCCGCCACATCGGCATTGTTGAGATTGGCAGATAGTTCGGGATTCTCTGCAAGCCCGGAGATTACCGACATAAGATGGGACTTCCCGGTGCCGTAGTTGCCGACCACCAGCAACCCTTTGTTATCGGTTGGTTGCTCGAACTGCAATTGTGGTATGGCAAGACCAATCAGTTTTTCCGCCATCTCTTCGGAAATGACGTAGGTCTCTACAAGCTTTTTGGCCGCAATCGCTTCATCGGCATCCCTCAGCTGGACCACGGACTCAATTGGGTCAAACTCGATTAGGTCACTGTATTTCATCTCGCTTGCTCCCTTGCAATGGAATCTGTTGTCGTTACGTTGTCATTTCCGGACTCGCCACCAGGAAATCATGCACCGGATATCGCCTGAACTCCGGATGAGCCGGTTCCGCATAGGTCAAAAAACCATCAATGATGGCGCCGTTCCAGGAGGCAACCACAGTCTTGTTACGCGAAAGTCCTTGGAGCAGCCGAAGTGGGTCCTGTTTCAGACCCACATCGAAGAGTAGCTCGATGTTGTCAAGAAAGGTCATATTGCCTGTATCTTTGTCAACAATCTCCTGAAGAAGGCGCGGAAGCTTTAACGCCCTTTGGCGCTGGGTCAAATCCAACATCAGGCGAGAAAGCTCAAGGTTGACATTAATCAATGTAGCGCCTGTGCGGTCCCGCACCTCCAAGAGCGCGGTGGTTTTTCCGGCACCTGAAGGTGCAATGACCAGCATCAGACGGTGATAGAGTTCAGCGGCCTGATTGACCTTGCGCATGATCTGATCAGCAAGAGGTTCCGCCACTACTCCTCTCCTTTATGTTTGGCATCGTCGGCTCCGCCCGATTTGACCCAATCGTCCACCTCTTCCTTTCGGAATTTCCAAAGCCGACCCGTCCTGTGAGCAGGCATGTTATATCTGTCGATCCATCTGTAAACCGTATCCCGCTTGATACCCAAATACGCTGCAATTTCATCCACTGAAAACCATCTGTCTTCCATCATATCCACCAACATGCTGTACTTTTTAAATATAAAAAATATCGGAGTTGAAAAGGGTTCGTCTGTCAGTCGTCCCAATTATGCCTAATTCAAACAAACAGGCACAAACTGGTCTTAATTAAATAGAAATTTGACAAAATTGTCAAATATTTTCAGTTGATTTTGTTAAGTTCCGTAAAATGCAAGTGAGGTTTTATTGAATTGCAAAATTGCAATTTTGCAATATGAAACCTGATGCACCCGTTCATGGCTCAGGTAGAAATTACTATAACATCTGATCATTTTTTCATCCTCAACAAATTGTTTTGACCATTTATTCGAGCTGAGAATAAACAAAGGACTTGGAATGCAAACTTGAGAAAACTCTCGAATGATGATTTAATATGATTTCAGATTAATCGAGATATTTTCAGTACATAACACAAAGAGCCTTCATAAAAGGGGAAGTTATGTCAAGTCTTTTGTCTGATATCATACGATGGGCTAAATCCCTGAAATATTGGGAGCAGTCCATTTTGGATAAAATCCTTGCGGAAGAACTCTTCACCGAAGAAACCTACCAGGAACTATACAGGTACCTGCTTGAAGATGCGGGGCTTGATAAGAAATCGGATGAGCCCCGGCCGGAACTCAGGTTCTTTGATGAAACGAATATACCAGAAGAAACGACTCCTCAGCACTCAAGACTCACCAAGATATCAAACCTTCAGAACATCAACGCCCTTACAGAAGATCAGACTATTCCATTCAGTCCCCAGCTTACAGCTATTTTCGGCGCAAATGCGTCCGGAAAGTCGGGTTACGCCCGCGTTTTAGGATGTGCTGGTTTCACGAGGGGAGACAGGAAGGTGTTTCCAAATGTCTCCGATGAGTCAGGCGCAGGGATTGAACAGACTGCTGACATTGAGATTTGTTCGGATGAAGGGGAGGGCAAAGTCTGTTATCCAATCGGCGAGCAAATCCCGGATCTTTCTTTCTGCCATGTTTTTGATTCTACAAGCGTGAATGTGCATCTAACAAAGAGTAACGAGTTCAGCTTTTCGCCTGCAGGCCTGGAAAGCCTCACGCGGTTGGCAGAAGAGACTGATGTTGTGAGGAAGCTTTTGCGAAATAGAATTGAGGAGTTGAAAAAGCCGCACAGTTTCGACAACTATTTCGTTGGCGAAGAATCATTAGTTTCGGAGCTTATAAAGAACCTGAGTGAGAAAACGGACCTTGAGAAGATCAAGAGGCTCGCCACAATTACAGAAGAAGACGAGAAAAAGGCGAGTGAGGACGAAAAGAGGCTCAATTATTTGAAATCCCTTAATATCGATGAGAAAGTGAAAAGCTATAACAATAAGATTACTGACCTTAAGGGATTAAAAGACAAGTTAGTGATCGTTGGGGAACAGCTCAAGGATGATTTTTTTGATGCGCTCCGCAATACTATAAGCTCCTTTGTTGAAATCAATGCGCTTGCCAAACAGATGGGTATTGATCAATTTAAGTGCGACTATTTTACACAGGTTGGTAGCGATGAGTGGTATCAGTTCATTAAAGCCGCGAAAGAGTTGGCTGCAACAGAAGGTCAACCACCTGAAAGAGAGCTGTATCCGCAGGAGGGCGAAAGATGTCTTTTGTGTCGCCAGTTATTATCTGATGAGGCCGTAGATCTAATTCGTCGTCTCTGGAAATTTCTGGAGGACGATGTTCAAAAAAGGCTTAAGGACGCGGAGGACGATTTAAAGAAAATCAATGAAGGATTTAAAGTTGTCAAAACCGACTTCTTCGATGAGGACTCTGTGTATTACAGGTTAATCCAAGAATATAAGACCGAACATCTGCCGGTGATCCAGGATTTCTTGGCTGCTTGCGGCAACAGGGAAAACAAGGGTAAAGAATTCATTGCGAATTCAAAAGCAGAACCCCTCTCGCCACTTCCCGCCAATGGCGTCCAAGGAATTAATGAAATAGTTGCCGCTCTCGCAAAACAGCGCGATGATTTGTTGAAAAAAGACCCGGCAGAAGAGATAGGCAAATTAGAGAAAGCATTGATGCTGTATCGACATAGGCTGATAATTAAACAAACACAGAAGGAAGTCACTACCTATGTTGTCGGTCGACTTTGGGCTTTAGCTGCTTCCAAAAAGATTGGAACTACCGCTCATATAACAAAGAAGCATGACGCTTTATTCGAGAAGGTCGTGGCTGAGGGTTACATCAAGCAGTTCAACGGGATTCTGGAGGAATTAGGACGCCCTATCAATGTCAGAGTCGATACTATTTCGAGAAAAGGGGTTACGTATAAACAGATTGTTCTTGATAAATGCATTCCTGCTGTCTCCGATGCAACTCCGGACAAGATTTTGAGCGAAGGGGAAAAGCGTGCTGTTACTTTGGCAGACTTTCTGACTGAGGTTGATATCGACCCAGGATGCACTTGCATAGTCCTTGACGATCCCGTCACGTCCTTTGATTTGGAATGGCGCGGAAAGATTGCTTCTGTTTTTGCAAAGGAAGCGATTAAGAGGCAGGTGATCATTTTCACGCATGACCTTGCTTTCCTGTACCATTTGATTGAGGCGGCTAAGCGGGACAATGTCGATATCTTGTGCCACTGGATTCAGAGGGGCTGGTCAGATGATGTTCCTGGTTATGTTTCAATTGACAGTAGTCCAGCAATTGACAAGTCTTATAAGAAGCCTACTAAGGCCCAGCAACTCTTTGAACGTGCCAAGAGTGAGGCAGATTTCTCTGAGCGGGAGAGGTTGTTGAAGGATGGCTTTGGAGCTTTACGAGCCTGCTATGAGGCTTTCATCATATTTGATCTATTCAATGATGTAGTGGAAAGGTTTAGTGAACGGATTAGTTTCGGGCGTTTAGAGCAAATTGTTTGGGATGAATCTATAGTCCAGGCGATCATTAATAAATACGAGGATCTGTCTTTGTTGATGGAAGGACATCTTCACAGTACAAGGTTTGCCTACAAGGAGCTTACTCCAGACATTCTATATTCGGAAATACAATATTTCACTGATTTAAAAAAACAGCTTAAGGAATTGAAAAAGCAGAAGGCAGCTTGATTAGCTCTCAGGGGCTATTGTTTAAAACGATACAAATGGCAAACTGCCTATAGAAGCATAAACCTGAGGATATACAATATGCGAATCTTTTTGACTTCAGATGTACATTTGGGAATGAAATTTGCTGGATACCCCAGCGTTCAAGAGAAACTAATCGAAGCCAGGTTCGAAGCCCTGAAGCGATGTGTCGATATCGCTAATACAGATGAATGTGATTTATTTGTTGTTGGTGGTGATCTTTTTGACAGAATAACTGTAGCAAAACGGGATGTACAGCGGGCAGTAACTATTCTTGGCGAATTTCAGGGCAGGTTAGTCGTCGTCTTGCCTGGCAATCACGATTTCGTTACTCAACGACCAGATGGTTTATGGGCGACTTTCAAAGGATTTGCCGGAAACCATATCCTCGTATTGGAATCCACCGATGTTTATCCACTGAAACTGTATGATTTAGATGCGAATCTCTACTCTGCTCCATGCCATGCTAAGCATTCCTCCGAAAACTCTATAGGATGGATCAAGGATTATGAAAAGGACTATGGCGTGACATTTCATATCGGTATAGCGCACGGCAGTCTTGAGGGTCTGTCACCAGATTTTAATAAAGATTATTACCCAATGACTGAATCCGAATTGCTATCCTGTGGATTAGATTTTTGGTTAATGGGTCACACACACATTTCCTATCCGATGAAACCGGGATCTAAGGATAAGATATTTTACCCCGGAACTCCGGAACCTGATGGATTTGATTGTCATCATGAGGGAAAGGGATTGATAATAGAAATAAGCCCTGAAAAAAAGATTAAGCTCCAGTCTGTGAGCATAGGAACCTATTGTTTTGAACATGAAGAAATCGAGTTAAGCAACTGGAGTGATGCCGAGGAGATTCTCAAAAAATACAGCGATCCCAGCCACGGGAATACCCTTTTGAAGCTTAGGATGAAAGGCAGACTCTCCGAAGATGATTATAAAAAGCTGCATCTGATGCGTTCGGATTTGGAAAAGAAATTAAGTTACCTGGACTTCGATTTAACAGATGTAACAATCAAGATCACCCCAGATGTTATCGATAAGAAATTTGCGGAACAATCGTTCCCCCATCGGCTGTTGAAGCAGCTTACGGAAACCCAGGATTTCGAAGCTCTGCAGATAGCATATGAGTTTATCAGGGAGACGCAGAGATGATTATCGAAAAGGTAATCATAAACACCTTTGGTGGGCTATCCAAAAAAGAAATCGACCTAAAGGATGGGATGAACGTTGTGGTTGGCCCTAACGAGTCGGGTAAATCTACAGTCTATAATGCAATTAAGAATGCATTGTTTACCCCCTCAAAGCTAACCCCGGTTAAATTCAAGAAACAGATGGGGCACTTCATTCCAGTGGCCGGCGGAGACACAATTGAAGTAACCATTCATTTTAAAAACCAGGGAAATGTTTACGTCTTGCAACGTAAGTGGGGAGCTTCAATTTCATCCTCACTTACGCTTGCCGATGGATCAGTCATAACTGACGATGATTCGGTTCAGGATCTAATAAAAGAATGCATTGAGATTCCTGAAGCTACATGTAAAACCATCATGATGACCTATCAGTCTGGTCTTTCGAGAACAGTGCAGGATATCCAGGAAGATAAGGAGGCTTCTGAATCAATCGGAGACCTTTTGAGAAAGGCTGTGATGGAGATGGACGGAGTCTCTGTTGATTCGTTCAGAACCAAAACTGAAGACTCGTATAAAAGCTATTTTGGCCGTTGGGATATTGACGCTAATTATCCAGAGGGCAATCGAGGCATTGAAACTCCATGGGTGAAAGGCGCTGGCATCATTACGGCCCTATTTTACAATAAAGAGGGAGTAAGAAAAGCACTTGAAGATGCTTTGTTCTATGAAAAAGATTTAGACGATCTGAATAAGAGAATATCAGATCATGCCAATAAGATGGACAAGGTGCAATCCTATGTCAAAAACAACAAGAAGCTTAAAGATGATGTGGTTAAACGAAGGCAGATTGAGGCTGAAATCAAAGGATTTCAACTCGAGTATGAGAAACTTGAGAAAGTCAATAAAGCCTGGCCTGTGTCTGAAGCTAAGGCTGACGAAATAAACAAGAAGCTTCCTGAGTTGGAGTCCAAAATAACAAAATTCAATAAAGAGCGAGAAAGCGCTGAGAGCTATCAAAAGGGTAAACAGCTTCTGGATAAATACAATAGAGTACAGCAAAAGAAGCAGGTAGTGGGCAAAGCAAACAAAAGCCTGGAAAATGTGAACAAGCTTACTGGCGACGATCTAAAGAACATCAGAGAATTGTTTAATAAGAAAACCGGACTCGATGCTTCACTATTAGCCGGCAAGCTATCCGTTAAATTTACCTCCAAAAAGGATGCAGAGTTGGAGATTCAAAAAGGCATCGAGGATAGATACCGAACAAAAGCAGAACGTGGAAAAACGCTGGATTTTGAAGCGCATGGAAGAGTGCTTCTTTCTCATCCTGAATGGGACTTAGAGGTTAAATCCGGTGAGGTTGAATATGATAAAATATTGAGAGAATACGAAAAGCTAAATTTGGATATAGAAAGCCTTTTAAAGAAATTCAATGTTCAAAGCCTTGAGGAGGCTGAATCAATAAATGCTACCTACGAAACGGAATTGGCAAGACTAAAAAATGCACAAACCAACTTAAAAGAGGAATTAGGAAAGGATACATATGAAGAATTGGCTGAAACTATTAAAATAATCCAAGTGAAAAAGCCGGAGAGGGAACTTGGAACTATACTTAGCGATTTGGCAGAAACAAAAGCTGAAATAAAAGGCTTTAAGGATGAACTATCTAAGGTAAAGGAGAAGCTGGGTGACTTTGTGAAAGAATATGGTGATCATCACAAATTACTTGAACGGTTGGCAGAGGTGGCTGGTTCAAGAAAGCAAAAGCAGAATGAACTTGACAAATTAAAGCTGTTGCCGACGGAAGTAGAAAATGTGGATGAATTCATCAGAAAATATGAGGAGATGGAATCCAGTCTTAAGTGGATGACAGAGGAACACCATAAATTAATACAACAAAGGATTCAATTGGAAGCGAAATCGCCCGACAGGTCCGTTGAGGAATTTGAAAGGGATCTGGCCGAAGCCGAAGAAAAATTCAATGCGGAACTTAAAAAAGGCATGGCTATAGCCAGGATTAAAAAGGTTACCGAAGAATTACTCGGGGAAATGGACGAAGGAACATACTCAGTGTTGGAGCAGGATGTTGCGGAATTGATGCAAAAGATGACAGGCGGTCGATACGAAGAGGTAGAGATGGAAGAGAGTGTTCCAAGTGGTTTCCGCAGGAAAGACGGTGTCGTGATGCCCTATGAGAATCTTTCCACAGGTACAAAGGATGTACTTGGAATCGCTTTGAGGTTAGCGATAACAAAGAGGTTTCTCGAAGAAAAGGAAGGTTTTATAATTATGGATGATCCTCTTGTCGATCTCGATCCTGATCGTCAATCAAAAGCCGCTGATGCCATAAAGGATTTTGCAGAAAATAAGCAACTGATTTTATTAACCTGCCACCCGGCTCATGCAAAAATACTGGGTGGCAATCAAATAGAATTGAGCATTTAGTTTCAAAACGAGATAGAAAGATAATATTGAGATATATGAATAAATAGCATTTGGTTAAGATGTTCTATGAATGATGCCCAAATTAAAATAAACAAAGAAGAACAGTTAAAACTGCTGAATAATTTCTTAGTGGATAATCCCGAGCTGGAGGAATTATCTGCTAGACTCGCTGTATTCAATATCTTAAAAGTTCTACAAATAGAGAAAGCTGAGATTCGTCATAGCAATGTAATAGCGTGGTTAATGGATCCCCAAGAGAGCCATGGTATTGGGCAGGCATTTATCAGGAGGTTCTTATCAACAATATTACTCGATAACGAAATCAATGGGGATAATCTAACACCTGTCAGTATAGAACTGATGAATTTGACAGATGTGGAAGTACGGCGAGAGTGGCGGCGGATTGATTTACTTGTTATTAGTGAAGATAACAAGTTGGTGCTGGTAATAGAAAACAAGATTAAAGCAAAAGCAACAAAGCGGCAACTGTTAAAATATCTGGATGTCATTAAAAAAGAATTTCCAAAGTACCATATCGTACCGGTACTGTTAACAAAAGATATAGGTGATGGTGCCGACATTCCTGAAGCTGTGGGTTATATCCCCTGGAGCTATGTACAAATGTTTCAGATTATTAACCACATTAAACGTCAACGTCAGGACCGTATTCCAGAAGACGCTAACATCTTTCTTGAACACTATTTGACAACTCTCAGGAGATTAACGATGCAGGATGACGAAATCGTTCAACTGTGCAAGGCAATTTATAAAAAGCATAAGGATGCACTTGACCTTATCGTTGAGTGGGGAGCGACTAACCAATTTAGTGCAGCTGCAGAAGAATTTATATCCGAACATAGTGAATTGGTAAGACTATGTCTTGATTACAAATGGCTTTGGTTTGTGGATAAAAAGTGGGAAAAGGTAATGCCACCATGCTCAAACCGTTGGAAACACCTTTCAAAACCATATCCTGTTGCATGTTGGTTCCGATTGAGTGCTCAGACATCGAAATTGGGGTTTATAATTGAAGTTGGGAGCATGGAAGATTCTAAAAAACGACTAAGTTTAATTAATACGTTTCAGAAAGAAGGATTTAAATTCGGGAAAAAGGCATTCCGCCCAGAGTCCAAGTACACAAGAGTATATAGTATCTACAGGAAGATCGATGACCCTGACGACCAGGAAGACATTAAAAAACATCTCGACGAACTTTGGATAAAAAGTGCTGACGCTTACAAATCAACATCAAAGATTATTCAATCCTTTAAATGGTAAGTGTAGTAAAACGTACTCAAGCTGAGAGATCCGTTGAATCATATTGTGGTATTATCGAATTGCAAATTTGCAATATGAAACCTGAAGCACCCCTTATGGTTCACGCATAAACGACTTTAAAACATCTAATCATTTTTTTATCCCCAACAAATTGTTTTGACCATAAATTTGGTAGTCCATTAACGCCCATATCGTCATTACAGCCCCTTTAATCCGCTTCAACCACAGTGTTGCTTATTCAGGTTACCATGAAATGGCATCGCCAGTAGGCAATTTGCATATTATAATCTGGGCTGATAAGATAGAAGGAAAGAGATAATGGAGGCTTTAGAAATGAATACGAAAGATGAAAATATGGTCTTCAGTAAAATAGCTGATATTCAAAAATCGATTCATGCATTAATAGCTGAATTTAGTGAAAAGCAGATAATTTCGATTTTGAATAGCCAGTTTGGTTTATCGAGCCAGGACTCAAGGCAATTACTTCGTATTACTCAAGACATGGTAGCAAGCATACCAAATGATGCCCTGCCAGAAGACTGGTTCTTTAAACCAGCTCCTTCACAAATGAGGTTGGGAGTCATAAAAAAGTATAAATCCAAAATTCGAAATCAGCGAAATGAAGTTCAATGCACCGTAGACAAGTTCCGCAAACTTTCAGATGAACAACGAGACAAAGTGTTGAATTATTGGCCTAAGAAATACTGGAATGCATTACAAGGAAATTTAGTATATTGTGATATCAAAGGAAATATAGTTGATTTTGATGGTGAAGAAGATGAGGTAGACTTTGACGGTGAAACATATAATGAAAACCAAAAAATGCCCTCGGCTCTTATAGCAAATAACATTATAGCTGAACGATGGAATTCAACCCCCAATACTATTGAGACGTATTGCAAATAAGCTACAACAACTCCTGCCAAATTCAAAAGTCACCCCTGCACCGTATATAAAAACATATACTTAATTCTGCTTAATATCAGCATTCTGCACTTTTTGCTATCCTCTGTACCAAAACAACTTTTAATACGAAAATATTACGCCTATCCCAGGTTTTTGTTGCCCGGCTCCGGGATAAAATCTCATTCTTTTTTGTTTTAATACATTTTTTGTCCCGTTGAGCTGTTCTCGGCTGTTTTGTAAGATAGAATTTCAATCTCCCAGCTAACGAAATGCAGTATATAAAATAAATAGAAGTAATACTATATAGGAGGTGGAATTTCGAAAGATGGATTATTCACTGAAAAGGAACCCCAAAAAGTTATCAAGCATTTTAGAGATAAAGTAGATGGGGAGTATAAGTCAAGGGGATAGAATTTCATTCTAAAGGCTTTTTACTATTATTTCATCCCTTTTTTATAGCGTCATATCTTTGATATTAATAGCTATGCAGTAGAGTGGCAAATTACATAATTATTTATATACAGAAGGGGGTGTAAATTATGAAAGAACTATGTGAAACCTAACGAGTAAGGAATGTGTAAATTTCAGAGAGCGAGAAAACGAGGCAAAAGAGAGGTTCAACATTTCAGAAAAGAAAATTGTAAATTTATTTTATAAGGGGGCATTATGCATACAAAATTGTCGAATGATGAAAAAATACAAATTGCAACGCTAGTAAAAGAAGTTTGGAGGAAAACTAATGAAGAAGAAAAGAAAATATTTCTGAGAAAATTACTTAAATTAACTAACATAGCAGAATTAATTGACCGGTTTTTGGAAGAGGAAATCATCGACGAAGTTTATTTTAAATACGGAAAAGTGGTTGGTTCTATTTGGGCCAAGAAAGCACTGGATGACAAAATTGAACATACTCTTGGATTGGATCCGACGGTATGTTGTGTAGGACATCAATCCGTAATGCCAAAAGGAAAAGTGAATTCGATTTTAGGATTCCGCAAGGATGTGGATGCCATCGATGATTGGGAACTTTCCTATTTTTTGGGCTGGGCGACTGGAGCGAGAAAAATAATAGATAGAATAAATGGCATGTGCTTCTAAGAACTGTTCAATGAAATGCCAATTTAACATTGACTATGCAATGTTCACGATCCGGTTGTGCAATCCGTACAATTTTATCGGTGAGCTGGCGAAATATATGATGCTGAACACAACGATACCAGAAAAACAAGGTAGCTCACCAATGATGCCGGAAGAATTTAGAATGCGCACTTACCTCAGATACAATCAGTTAAAGAAAATATATGTACTTCATGGCAAGATTACAGCTTTAAAAGATATTGATGCTGTCTTGGTGGTTCATGATTTACCGCTTTATGAGTTCTGGCAAATCGAGGAGATTCTAAACAATCTTCCAAGTGTTGGAAGTTTCCATCTGTCACTAGTTGAATTCAGATGGGATTTTTATCCTGAGTTTTCAGCTACCGATTTTCAGCTAGAAATTATTCAACACGTACACCTGAAAAATGCCCGTAAAGCATTCAAATTCGGTTTTTGGCCACGAATTACTTACTACATCAATGAGAGGGGAAGTGACCTTCAAAGTAAAGTGTACATTCGTCCCAAAGACCCAAATAGTCGGGGAAGTGTATTTGTCAGGTTTGAGTTAACCGGGAATAGGCGTTGGCTGAAAAATATTGGGATAGAGAAGCCATCAGATTTTCGGGATCTAAAATTTACCGGACTTATCAATCAGGTTCTTTGGCTGGATATAGCTGAGGATGCAATCAGGGAATCGGAACTAAATAGATTAACCAGCGGTTTTTGGTTGCGGATCGTAAAAAACCGGCAAATGGCAAAAGGGATGGCGGCCGTATTGATAAAGAATAGAAAGATAAAGTCGTGTCCAGTGATATGTAGATACAGGTTTAATGAAAGAGTCTGCCTTTTAAAACAAGCGCTTGTTCAAAACGAGTCCGAGTGGAAATTATTTGGCGCTGTTCAGAAGTGCCCAAAGGCTAAGGCTATAACGGATTTTCAGAAGCGATATTGCAAAACAAGCAAAATCCGGCCCTATATGGTGCTTGGGTTTTCGGTATGTAAATACACGAATTGCCGCAGATCTGCGCAGGATCAGGGTTTACGCGAATGAATGAAATTCGGCGTGTTACTACAAAAAAG
>CACVKW010000288.1 GCA_902749685.1 Olavius sp. associated proteobacterium Delta 1
AGATGCTGGATGCTTGTCGGAGCGGAGCGGAGATCCCGTTTCAGCGGGGATACTTGATGCTGGATATCTAACAGGACACTATCGGTGAATTTCAACGACATCCAG
>CACVKW010000289.1 GCA_902749685.1 Olavius sp. associated proteobacterium Delta 1
AAGCTTTCCAAACCTAAAACAGATACAAAAAGAACTGATAGGAAGTTGATAACTATCGAATATCATTTAAAGTGTCTCAACTTAAAAGCTTGTAAAAATGTAAA
>CACVKW010000290.1 GCA_902749685.1 Olavius sp. associated proteobacterium Delta 1
AGATATCCAGCATCGAGTATCAAGCATCCAGCATCTGCCCGGAAAAAGCAACGATCTCAGACATAACGGCCAGGCTAGATGACAAGAATTTATGCAATGTTAGGG
>CACVKW010000291.1 GCA_902749685.1 Olavius sp. associated proteobacterium Delta 1
ACCACCCTACATATAAGGAGGATTTTTTTCAATGACTCGTATTATTACTCACTTTATGACTCATTCTAAACCCGTTTTTGGACAAGAGTGATTTGATATAAATCTTTAGTGGGTTAGACTGCTTCGTCCTATAAATCTAACGCTAAATTCAGGGTTTCACGTAATGTATTTATAACATCCATGAGATGCGCTTTCATCTCTGCTTCCGCCAGATCCGGATCTTTTTTTGCGACCGCTTGAATTATCCGCTTGTGATAGCTGATGGCATTCTGTGATGTTCCTGGGATTTTTGTGTAATCTTCCAAAAATCGTTGAATCATTTTGCTGATTGTTAAGAGAAAACGCTTGAGCACCATGTTTTGCGAGATATCAGCCAGAGCTTGGTGAAATTCAATGTCATATCTAATGGTTTGTTTGTTATTATTTTTATTCGCATTTATTTCCATTAGTTCGACAATTTTGTTAAGCTTGTCAATATCTGTTTGTGTATTTCGTTTTGCAGCCAGACGAACAATAATGATCTCAAGGTAAAAACGCGATTCAAGAAGTTCTTGAGTGGAGTTCTTATCCAACCGGATGGCATCGCAAATAGGATCCAATATATTACTGGCATCGGGATGGTTTACAAAACTTCCATGTCCATGAACGGTTTTAATCAATCCGACTGAAGCAAGTTTATTCCAAGCTTCTCTGACAACGGTTCTTGACACACCGATCTCTTTGCAGAAATTCTCTTGCGAAGCAAGTTTTTCTCCTTGTTTAAACTTGCCGGATAAAATCTCATCCCGGATCGCGCTAAATACCATTTCAACAAGATTACCGCGCTTAAAATTAGGAATAGTTATTTTTGTTTTTATCGATTTTTTCATAAACCAATTTACGGCGTCAGTACATCGATGAATAGAAAGATATCTGAAAATACGCTTTAGGAATCGCCATGGTAAGTTTGAAACTCCCAACCTTCAGGAAGTGCATTTGATGGCTATATTAAATATACTCGGTCGCAATATTTTGCAGTTAAGGCCGCCGCTTGTTTTATTATCCCGGATTCTTAAATAACGATAATTTCCGGTTGAATCGCTTGCAGCGACATACCTATAGTGAAGAAACCACGGCCAAGCAGGGCTGTGAGATGTATGATGTCATATATTCTTTTCGAATTTGGTTGTCAAGCACATTTCATTTTTGGAATAGACTTTCAAAATTACGACCTGAATTTTGCACACGAATAATCCTCAGCAATATTGGAGATCAATTTACCGTACGTGACTTGGCGCGATGATTGTTGCGCTAAAATTCAGGCACTAAATCAACCTGCACCTAAAACGCAATGTATAGATTTGTCAGTATCAGAAATTTTCGAAAACGATATCCTGGGCACCTTTCCAAAGCACAAGACGCCCCAATTCGTCTAAATTATCCCTACCGTCAAGGATGGTCATAAAGTGATTTCCTGCTAACTGTCCCATTTTGCTGGAAAAGCAAGTGCTGCCGTATGCGATAAGAATCTCCGTCTCGCTGATGCCGCCCGGGTAGAACAGAATATCGCCGCGGGACGGGTGACTGGTGTGGTTCTCGTAGTCGACGTTTAATTTGAAATCTCCAAGTGGTATCCAAATTGATTCCCCACTCCAGCGCACATGGATAACCTGAGTTTTGTATGGCAGCAGCCTATTAAACTCGGCGCATGTATTGGGGGCATCTTTTTCCTCCATTGTTGCTGTAAAATCGAATGGTCCGACAGTTATTTTGATCATTTGCATGGGAAACCTCCTCACACCTGGCTGTTGCGACATCAATTGAGCGGCTTGCAGCACGGTCTGTGCCGAGATCCAGCGCACCAGGAATTCGCAGGATCCCGTTACTAGCCATCCCTACCAATGTCTCAAGTTATATTCGAATGTCAAGTGGAGATCCTCAGCATGCGAAATGTTGTTTATCCATAGTGACCATTGTCGCAGTGACAAAAAAATGGAGGTCGGCTACCGTATTGGTATTTTTCGACGTACACAGTATCAAAATTTTTAGGGGATAAAAAAAATTCTTGACAAATAATTAATTTAAGACAAATTATATGACGTACTACATATGATGTCACCGGATGACATACTAATGCCATCGACGAAGACCCCCTCCGAGAAGTCCCGGGTACGGGTACGCGTCGGTTGCGACAAACAACCGGGGGTACCTCCCGATCTCAGGCCTCAGCTCTACCGATTAATCGAGACGATAATTGCAGGTGATCAACCCTTAGCGGGGAGTGCACAGCGCTGGAAGAGCGAATGCCCAACTGTCTGCAAGCCAAATCCAAAAAAAATTAAAATTTTGGCCTGTGGATCGAAGAGGAGACCCCTCACACAGCACAAGGAGGTAGCCATGGTTGAAAAAGGAAAAAAAGACGTCACACTAGGAACCCCGGAAAGTACCGGCACGACTGCCCAGGAGTCATCCTGGGCCAACAAGAAGGTAACCCGGCGCACCGTGCTGAAGGGCGCGGCGGCGGCGGCAGCGGGACTGGCAGCCGGCCCCGCGATTACCGGGTTTCCCACGGTCTGGGCCCAAAAAACCAAGGATATCGTTTTGCACCACGTGGGTGCCCCATACTCGGCCATCATCGACATCGCCCGACAGGCAAACAAGGATCTGCCTTTCAAGGTTGAAATGCAGGCCCTGGCACACGATGCTTTGCGAAACCGTCTGGTCACTCAACCGAAGACCGTCGATGTGGCCGATACCGAGTACTTTTTTCTGAGACAGTTGATGCCGCGCGGCGACATCCTCCAGCCCTTCGACACCAAAAAATTTAAATACTGGGATAAAATTGTGCCCATTTTTACCCTGGGCAAATATCCCTGGGGAAGTGAAGTGTCGCGCCAGGGGGTTCTGCCTTATGAGGTTCAATATGTTAACGGACCTGGCGATACCAAGTTCCACGACGGTCCGACCCGCTGGGCGAGCGGCATTCCAATCATTTACAACGCCGATACATTGGGTATCCGGCCCGATATCATCAAGCGTCCCATCGAGCACTGGCATGAGTTGCTCAATCCGGAATTTAAAGGCCGGTGCGCCATTCTCGACGTCCCCGAAATCGGCATTATGGATGCCGCCATGGCCATTGAATCGCGCGGCGACATCACTTACGGCGACAAGGGTAATATGACCCGCGAAGAGATCGACAAGACCATCGAGATCCTGATCAAGGCCAAAAAGGCCGGCCAATTCCGCGCTTTCTGGTCGACTTTCGACGAATCGGTCAACCTGATGGCATCGGGTGAAGTCGTGATCCAGTCCATGTGGTCACCGGCGGTCACCGCCGTGCGGTCCCGCAATATCCCGTGCTATTATGCGCCGCTGGCTGAGGGCTATCGGGCCTGGGCCAGTTCCATGAGCCTGATGAAGCACCTGAGCGGCATCAAACTGGAGGCGGCCTACGAGTACATGAACTGGTACCATTCCGGTTGGGAAGGCGGCTTCATTGCCAAGCAGGGCTACTACAGCGCGGTGCCTGAGACGGCCAAAAAATTCCTGACTGATGACGAATGGGGCTACTGGTATGGCGGCAAAGCGGCCAAGGGCGACATCACGGATCCCTACGGCAACGTTATGGAGAAGGCCGGTAGTATCCGTGACGGCGGCTCTTTCTGGGACCGCATGGGCAAGATCGCTTGCTGGAACACGGTTATGGACGAAGACCGGTACATGATTCGCAAGTGGAATGAGTTTGTCGCGTCCTAACGCGGCCATCACTCGCCGGCGGGGGGGCATGCGGCCGCCCCGCCGGCACTTTTTATATCCAGCGGAGCGTAGAATAAACCATGAGAATTTCGCGAAACTTGATCCCTTATTTACAGGTGGCGCCGCTGGCGCTGATCCTGCTTATTTTCCTCGGTATTCCGCTTGTGACGGTTGTTGTGGTCAGTTTTTTCGACTACGCCAATTACCAGGTGTATCCCGACTTCATTCTTCTTAATTACATCGAACTTTTTCAGTCAAAACTCACATACCAGCTTTATGCGAGTATGATCAAATTCGGGCTCATCGTCTGGAGCCTGACCCTGGTCATCGGTTTTGCGGTGTCATATTTTCTCGTCTTCCACGTCCGGTCACTGTTGTGGAAGATCGCGTTCTTCCTGGTGTGCACGGTTCCCTTCTGGACCTCCAATATTATCCGCATGATCTCGTGGATCCCGGTTCTCGGTCGTCAGGGGCTGGTCAACCAGTCATTGATGTCCCTCGGCATCATCGATGTCCCCCTGGATTTCTTGTTGTTTTCCGACTTCGCCGTGATCGTCGCTTACGTGCATCTTTTCACGCTGTTTATGATCGTGGCGCTATTTAACTCCATGGCCCGCATTAATCCGGATGTCATCGAAGCCGCCGTGGACGCCGGCGCCAGCCGCTGGCGGGTGATCACCCAGATCGTGATTCCGCTTTCGAAGACCGGTATTGCGCTCGGCTCGATATTCGTCATCGCACTCGTCATGGGCGATTTCTTCGTGGTCAAGATCATGAGCGGCGGGCAAAGCGCTTCGGTGGTGTTCGCCATGTGGAACGAGATCGCCATGCTGCAGTATCCGTCGGCTGCTGCCAGTTCCGTGGTCCTGCTGATCATCGTCACCTTGATGGTGGCGGCGATTTTGCGCGTCGTCAACATTCGAAAAGAACTATCCGGATAGGGAGGGTCAATCGTTATGTCACAGTTTAGTTACGAGAAGCGTCCTTGGACCTTCTATGCCTTGGGGGCCTTTTTCGCCCTGTTCGTATTATTTCTTTACGGACCCATGATCGCCATATACATCCTGTCGTTCCAGGGCCCATACGGCGGGCTGACTTTTCCGATGAACGACGTTTCTCTGCACTGGTTCGCAGCCCTGTTCGGGCAGGATCGCACGGGAGATTTTGCCGGGGCCTTGATGCGCTCCATTATACTGGCGTTGATTGTCTTCGTTCTGACGGTGGTCTTTTCGTTGATGGCCGGATTGGCGTTCCGCCAACGCTTCAAGGGATCGACTTTCATCTTCTACATGGCAGTCGCCAGCCTGATCATGCCGGGGTTGTTCCTCAGTCTGGGCACGGGTCTTTTGTTTCGGGTCCTCAACATCCCGACCAACTGGTACTCTTCGGCCCTCGGTGCCCAGCTCACCTGGACGCTGCCTTTCGGGCTGTTGATCATGTTTGCCGTCTTCAGCCGCTTCAACAGGGATCTAGAGGAAGCGGGGCGCGATCTCGGGGGCAGCCGGCAGCAAATCCTGTGGCACATCCTTTTGCCGATTCTGTTGCCCGGTCTGATCGCCGTCGCCCTGTTTGGATTCACGTTGTCCTACGACGAGTTCCCGCGTACCCTGCTGACGGTTGGTCCCAGCAATACCCTGCCGCTGGAAATCTGGGCCATGACCACCACCGTCACCTCGCCCGCGCTTTATGCCCTGGGAACGCTGACTACGGTGATCTCGTTCATTGCGATTATCATATCCCTGGGATCAATCGCCATCATTCAGCGCCGGCGTGCCGGGCACAGGCGGGGGCAAAGAAAATCAGCCAACCGCAAGCCGTAATATGGCACGGTCTGGCGGTCCGCTTTAAGCATGCGGACATTACGCTTATAAAACGAATTAGCGTAACGCAAAAGTTGCTAAAGATAACCGGTTAATGCACAGATTGGAGAATTTTTAATGTCACAAAATGAAGAAAAATCACTGGCAAAAAACGGAGAAATCGAGCTCGTTGGTGTCACCAAGCGCTTTGATGAGGTGGTGGCAATTAATGATATGACCTTGAAGATTCCGGCCGGGACTTACTGCTGCTTGATCGGTCCCAGCGGTTGCGGCAAAACCACGATTTTACGCATGATCGCCGGGCACGACTCACCGACTGAAGGTGATGTTCGGATCGACGGCAGGTCTGTGGTCGGCCTGCCACCGGTAAAACGCGGCACGGCCATGATGTTTCAAAGCTACGCTCTGTTTCCGCATTTGAGCTGCGTGGACAATGTTGCCTTCAGCTTGAAGATGCGCGGGATGCCCAAGGTTGAGCGCCGCAAGAAGGCGCGGGAGATGTTAAATCGCGTCCACATGGAACAGTTTGCCGACCGTATGCCGGCCGAACTCTCCGGCGGCCAGCAACAGCGTATCGCCCTTGCCCGCTCCCTCGTCACCGATCCCCACGTCCTGCTACTCGACGAGCCGCTTTCCGCGCTCGACGAATTTCTGCGCGTGCAGATGCGCGGCAATCTGAGGCAGATGCAGAAGGAGCTGGGCATCACCTTCCTTCACGTCACCCACACCCAGATGGAGGCAATCGCGGTGGCGGATCTGGTGGTGGTCATGGATCACGGCAATATCGACCAGGCTGCGCCCGCGCGCGAGGTTTACTTTCGGCCGCGCAGCACCTATGTTGCCCGGTTTATGGGCGGTCAGAATGTCTTTTCAGGCCAGGTGGTTGCGGTAAACGGCAAAGTGGCTGAGATCGAAGAAAATGCCGGCGGCCGCTTCACGGTGCCGGTCCAAGAAACGGCGGTCAAGGAAGGTGAATCTTTCAGTTTTGCCGTTCGGCGGGATCATGTGGAGGTGGAGAAGGCGGCGGATGACACCGTTTTAAAAACCGAAGAAACGAACGCCGTTCTGGGAACGGTTGGCATGACCGAGTATCAGGGAACCTGGGTCAAGGTGACCGTCGAGCGCGAAGGCGCCGAGAGTTTCGTCGCCTACATCCCCGATGAGCGCTTCTTCGCCAAGCCGGTGGCGGAGGGCGATCGGGTTATTGCCCGCTGGTCGATGGAGGCCATGCATCCCCTGGTACACGAGGGCGATGAGGACATGAGCCGACTCTTCGGCGAGGATTTCAACCCCGGGACCGTCTAGCCGAGAGGAGGAAATGAAGATGGAGAGCTGGCGCAATCGGAAGACCTTGATCCTGAGCCGCACCGATATGATGGGACTGTTGACACCGGCCGAGTATAATAGCTGCGTTGAGCAAGCCTATCGCATGCACGGCGCTGGGCGTTATTACATGGACCCGAAGGGACATATCGTTCTCGATCAGTATCCGGGCGAATGGGAGGCGATGCCTTCCTACATTGAGGAGCCGGAGGCGGCCGCGTGCAAGTGGGTCTCGATCCGCGAGCGCAACCGTGATCAGTTCGATCTGCCGACAGTCTTCTCGATCCTGATATACACCCATCCGGAGACAGGTTTCCCCCTTGCCATCTGCGACGGCAGCTATCACACGGTGATGCGCACCGGCGCTGCCGGGGCCGTATCGGCAAAGTTTCTGGCACGCAAGAATTCTAAGTGCTTGGCCATCGTCGGTGCCGGCCACATGGCAGCCGGCGCGCTGGCCACCTGCAACGAAGTGTTCAAGTGGCAGGATGTTAGAGTTTGGAGCCGGACGCAGAAAACCCTCGACGCCTTCGTTCGGGAAGAGCAACCAAAGTACGAAACCTTCTCCATCCGCGCTTCGACCGATTTAAAGCGCGTCATCGAAGGGGCCGATGTGGTGGTGACCGTGACGCCTGCGCGCGGGGCCATCGTCATGCAGGAATGGATTGCTCCCGGCACCCACATCGCTGCCATTGGTGCCGATAAGGGGGGCGATCAGGAGCTTGACCCGAGGATCCTTCAGCAGGCCCGTATATTCGTCGACGACATCCGTCAGTGCCGCACGGATGGCGAAATCAACGTTCCGCTGCAGCAGGGCATTATCAAAGAAGACGACATCACCGGTGAGATCGGCGAAGTGATTACCGAAAAGAAACCGGGGCGGACTTCGGATAAGGAGATCACCGTGTTCGATTCGACAGGCATCGCACTGCAGGATTCGGCGACGGTCCCTTTGGAATACGAGCGCGCGAAGGCTGCCGGAGTGGGAATCGAGAAAAAGATGATCTCGACCTGACTTTCGCATTTCAGCATCGCACCAAGCATCTCTTCAACTTGAACTGAATAACTCAAGCTTTGCTACCGCCTAATTTGGCGATACAGCGGTCAATCGGGTCTCTGGTTCTTATCCCGGGTTAAACAAATATCAAAGGTAACGAAGGCCCGCCTTAGTCTTGTGCCATCCCAACCACATCATAAATTTCAAATTGAGCAGGCCCTTCAAGCAATTCCGTCAGATTGGCCTCGTGTGCTGCCCGTTCATCACTTTCCTCCCACTGAATCCAGTCTTCGACCGTCTGCCAGGTGGATACCACGGTTATCTGGCAGGGGTCATAGTGGTTGATCCAGGTTTCGCCCGATATATAACCGGGCCGATTCATAGCATCATGGCGAAAATTGCGAAGCAAAGCAAAGGCCTGCTTGGTGGAATCTTCCTTAAAATGTCGTTTTATTAATATCTTGATGGCCATCGTGACCTCCATTCGGAACTAAACTTAAAGCTCACCGCTCAGATGCTGATCCAGTATCTGAAATTTGACAATTATTGGATTAAATTTTGACGAATTGCGGAACTATTCTTCAGTATCCCCTATAAATTTCCTTTTAACTATCTAAAAAAACAGCTATTAAATGCTTATTGGATAGGCACGATTATTGCTTTAATTAATGCTAGAGGTTGTCAAATAGATTGAGTCTGCTCGACTTGCGGGAACCCGTCGTTTTTAATCCGCCTACGGCGGACGAGGGTTTAATTCCCCGCCTGTCGGGGCGATTATAATTTTCCGCTTGATACCCCGTTGTTTGCAGCGGGGTAGTTCATCGGCGAAGCCAAAATTGTTTAAGTATCTTGCAATAAACCGATGGGCGCAAGAAAAAAATCAAAAAATCGCCAAAGACGACAGCGGTTTTTAGAGACAGCGGTTCGTACGTTTAGTTTGACAAGGATTTAATCTAGTCATAAAATAATAATAATGATAGAATTGCAAATACTAATTGCAGGCTAAGGAAGTCTTCAAAACTCGATTTTTAATTTACGGTAAATACCTTTAAACCTCGTGCTGCTTTTGTCTGAAGTCGGGATCGATGGCCAGTGCAGTCAAATTCATTTTGATCGGGATTCATTCAGATGCTAAAAGGTGTGTCCAAATTAAATATTGTGCGGATCGGCAGTTACATCACATATAGCAGTCTTAAACAAATCGGGGCCGGGATACTGGAATCCTTTCGAGGTGTGATAGACGAAGTTGAGCTGTCTCATCATGATTCTCCAGTGGTGGAAAGCATCGATGCCTTGCTATTAACGATGATCCTCGACCAGGAGTACGGGGGGCATACCCTGGGAATCACCGATGCGGATTTAAAAACAGAAGATGATGACGAATTTTATAATTCAATTTTAGGCGGCAAAAACCCGAAAAACGACGTTGCTGTTGTTTCCACCAACAAGCTGACACCATTGAACTTAAACACGGACACAGAATATGAATTGTTTATTGACCGGACACTGAAAGTTTCGCTGCATGAGGTGGGACACAACTTTGGCCTGACCGACCATGCATCCTACCAGCCGGCCGGTGATGGACTACTGTGCCCGATGAGCCGGGGAGAGTTCAACAAGTTCGGTTATCGTGGTTATGTGAAAGTCATCGTTGACGGAAGAGGCGCGACCTTCTGCGATGAATGTATCGAATTTTTAGTGAATATCTACGGTCACAGCGGCTCTTCCCGGCAGATTTTAAAAGACGCCCTGGTGGGGTGAAATCCCTCTAATTGATATCTGCTTAGTAAAAAAAATAGCTGCCGATTTCCTGGCATCTTTTAACATTTCTCTCCACCGGATGCACCCGTTTCCAGCTCTTGTATTCTTTCCCTTTGTGATGTAAAAGGCGGCTTTACTGTCTTATTTATTTCAGGGAGTTTGAAGGTAAAAAATGATCACATTATTGGATTACGGTGCCGGCAACGTCAGAAGTGTTATCAATGCCATCGAAAGCCTGGGAGAGACGGTTAAAATTGTCAGCGGCGCAGAGGATATCCTGTCGGCCGAAAAGCTGGTTTTTCCGGGTGTCGGTGCTTTTGGCAGTATGATACACATCCTGCATGAAAAAAAGTTCGTCGAGCCTCTAAAAGCCTATATCAATTCGAACCGCCCGTTTCTGGGCATCTGTCTGGGACTGCAGGCCCTCTTCGAACACAGTGAAGAAGCCCCGCATCTCAGAGGGCTGGGGATGATTGCCGGATCGGTTAAGCGCTTTGATATCGATTTTTCGGTCCCTCACATCGGATGGAACGGGCTTAATGTTAAACAGCCCTCGCGAATTTTTGCCGGACTCAACGGTGATGAAAAATTTTACTTTGTTCATTCCTATCATGTCGATGTTGCAGATCCGTCAGTTATCCTGACCACCACCGATTATGGCTATGAATTTGTCAGCAGCATTCAAAAGGGCAATATCATGGCCTCCCAGTTTCATCCTGAAAAAAGCGGTCGAGCCGGGCTTCTCATATTGAAAAATTTTCTCGAGACCGCCGGCGAAGCTGTCAATCCCCTTCGTTTGTCGGCCCGGACAACTCTGGCCAAGCGGATCATCGCCTGTCTGGACGTGCGCGCCAATGACCAGGGTGACCTGGTGGTCACCAAGGGCGATCAATATGATGTGCGCGAAAACGGAGATGTCAGGAACCTGGGCCTGCCGGTTGAACTGGCCCGACGCTACTATCAGGAAGGCGCGGATGAAATCACCTTTTTAAACATAACGGGATTCAGGGATTTTCCACTGGAAGACATGCCCATGCTCGAAGTCCTCAAGCAGACCTCTCAAAATGTTTTTGTCCCGTTGACGATTGGCGGTGGAATTCGCGACTATCAAGACAAGGTCGGCCGCGAATACAGCGCCTTGGAGGTGGCTGCTGAATATTTTCGGTCTGGCGCGGATAAGGTATCCATCGGCAGTGACGCCGTTTTGATTGCCGAAGCTTACCTGGCGCACGGCCATCCCACCGGCCGCAGTTCGATCGAAGAAATTTCCCGCGTTTACGGCAACCAGGCGGTGGTCGTTTCCATCGATCCACGCCGGATATATGTAAACTCACCGCAAACGGTCGTGCATCAGGTGATAAAAACCGCCATTGCAGGACCCGACGGTGAACAATATTGCTGGTACCAGTGCACCATCAAGGGCGGGCGGGAAGGCCGCGAACTGGACGCAATTACCCTGGCACAGATCTGTCAAAAACTGGGCGCCGGGGAAATATTGCTCAACTGCATTGATCGCGACGGTAGCAACATGGGATTTGACATTGAATTGATCAATGCTGTTGCCAGGGCGGTTTCCATTCCGGTCATCGCCTCCAGCGGTGCCGGCCGCGTGGAACATTTCCAGGAAGTCTTCACCGCCACCGAGGCCGAATCAGCCCTGGCTGCCGGAATTTTTCACCGCCGGGAGATCCCCATTGAAGATGTCAAGACCTACCTTGAAGACAATCAAGTTGAGATCCGACGCTGAAGGCGCCTCGTGGCGTTTATAAAAAAGCGAATATCGAATAATGAACATCGAATGTCGAAGTAAGGTATTCTGTCCATTTAAAATAAAGACGGAGCAAGCCTACTTCGCCGAAAAGGCTACGAAGGCCGGGAGCAAAATAGTCCTTCGAAATTCGATTCGACTGCCTTGGACAGGCTATATTCGGCTTGAGCTCTTGTCGAAGGCCGGCCCCGAGTTCGTCGAGGGCTACGGTCGTCCAGTAAATTCGAAAATGAAACATTTATGATTCTCCACTCATCCGGAGGCCCGCCGAATAGCAATCAGCAGCCGGCGCTTATTTTAACTAAAAAAGGTTTTATATCATACTGTTTTACTTCGTTTTAATTCCAATTCTTTGGTTGACACGCCACATTATTTTTGTAAAAATTCCGAATCTTAACCCTGAACCCTTTCATTCCATAATGCCAGACTCCACTTCATACAAACCGGATTGGCTGTCGCGCCTGCTCACTGCAACCTTGCGGGGGCCGTTGCCGTTGCTCCTGCTGCTGGCAGCCCTGGCGGGGGGGATTGTGGCGCTGATGATCACCCCCCGCGAGGAAGAACCTCAGATCATTGTTCCCATGGCCGACGTGCTGGTTACCGCCCCCGGACTCAGTGCCGAGCAGGTCGAGCGCCAGATTGCATCTCCTCTTGAAAAACTTCTCTATCAAATCGACGGGGTTGAATACGTTTACTCGAGGTCCCGCTCGGAAAGCTGCATGGTGACAGTTCGATTTTTTGTCGGAGAAGATCGGGTGGCCTCGCTGGTCAAGATCTATAATAAACTGTATTCTGAAACAGACAATATTCCGCAAGCCGTTCAGGCCTGGGTGGTTAAACCGATTGAAATCGATGATGTGCCGATCGTGGTGGCGGTTTTATGGAGCAACAATCCCGATTTGACCGGTGATCACGAACTACGGCGGCTGGCCGAGGAAATCGAACACGATCTGCAGTCCATAAAAAACACAAACAGGCTGACGGTTACCGGCGGGCGTCCACGGCAGATTCGGGTAGAATTGGATCCCAACGCTCTGGCGGCACGGCGAACTGCGCCATTAGAGGTGGCCTGGGCCTTCGATATTTCCAACAAGCTGCTGCCGGCCGGTGAGGTCCAGATTAACGATCAGGCCCTGATGGTGGAGGCCGGCAATTTTATCCGCAGCGCTAAAGAACTTGAAAAGCTGGTCATCAGTGTCGTGGATGGCGTCCCCGTATATCTGGCCGATGTGGCCCGCGTTATGGACGGACCCGCCGAACCGATCAGCTATACCTGGTTTGGATTTGGCCCGGCATCCGAACTAATACAGGACTACCCGGGGGTCTATCCGGCAGTGGCCATCTCCGTCGCCAAGAAAAAAGGCGCCAATGCGGTTTGGGTCGCTAACGAGGTGGAGGACTACTTTGCAAAACTCAAACGCGATATATTTCCGCCGGAAGTCAATTACCGCATTATCCGAAATTACGGCAAGACCGCTGACGATAAAATCAATAATCTTGTTTCCAGTCTGCTGGCGGCGGTGTTGACCGTGACCGTGTTTATCGGGATATTCCTGGGATGGCGGGCCGCACTGGTGGTGGGTCTGGCGGTTCCGATCTGCTATGGCATCACCCTGGGCCTCGATCTTCTGGCCGGCTACACGATCAACCGTGTGACCCTGTTTGCCCTGATCCTGGCCCTGGGACTGCTGGTTGATGATCCCATCACCGGCGTGGACAACATCGAGCGCTATATGCGCGCCGGTCAACAGCCTCGACGACGCAGCGTCATTATGGCTATTCGTGAAATTCGCGGGGCCTTGATCATGTCGACCATTGCCATCATTATCTCCTTTGCTCCCCTGCGTTTTATTACCGGCATGATGGGACCCTATATGGCGCCAATGGCGTTTAACGTCCCGGTGAGTGTGACGGTCAGTACGGTGGTGGCGTTTCTGGTGACGCCCTGGCTGGCTTACAAACTGCTCAAGCCGGTGTCAGAACCCGCCGGTTACGGTATCACCCATACCGGACTGTACCGGGTCTATGCCACTTTGCTAAAGCCGCTGCTTCGCACCCGGCGGCGCTCCTGGATATTTTTGATGATTGTGGCGGTGCTTTTTCTGGTCTCGGTTGTGTTTCCCGTGCTGCGACTGGTACCGCTCAAGCTGCTGCCCTATGATAACAAAGATGAATTCCAGGTGGTAGTGGACATGCCTGAAGGCACCACCCTTGAACGGACCCAGGGGGTGGTTACGGCCTTGAGTACCTATTTAAGTTCGGTGCCTGAGGTGCGGGACTTTAGCGCTTTTGTGGGCGTGCCGTCCCCCATGGATTTCAACGGCATGGTGCGGCATTATTTCCTGCGCTACGGCGCCCACTATGCCGATATCCGCGTCACCCTGGCCGAGCGTCAACGCCGCTCCCAGCAGTCCCATGCGATTTTGCTGCGCATTCGTAGGGATCTAGAAGCGATTGCCGAAAGCTTAAAAGCCCGCATAAAACTGGTCGAAGTGCCGCCGGGGCCACCGGTGATTTCAACCATCACCGTGGAACTATACGGCACTAAAGCAACCCCATATAGCGCGTTGCAGCAGGCTGCCGCAGTGCTCGAAGGTCGTCTGCGCCGTGAACCGCTGGTGGTGGATGTCGACACGTCCGTTGAAGATGATCAGGAAAAAATTATTTTTGTGCCGGACAAAGAAAAAGCGGCCCTTTCCGGCATCGGAACCGAGGATATCGCGCGTACCGTCATGCTTGCCAACCGTGGCCTGGTCGCCGGTCATATGCAAATACCCAGCGAGGTCAATCCGCTGCCCGTGGTTCTAAGGCTGCCTTTTGAACTGCGCAGCTCGCCAAATGCCCTGGCCAACCTGCATGTCAAAGGTCGACCGGGAATTACCAAAATTCGTGAAAAATCAGGTCTGCGGGATGCCCCTCAGCCCATGGTCCCGCTGGCTGAACTTGGCCAGATACGATACACGATCCGGGATAAAGTCATTCACCACAAAAATCTGCGGCGAGTGGTCTATGTTTTTGCGGATATTGCCGGGCGACCGCCGGCCGAAATCGTACTGGATGTGACCAGTGACATGAACCGGGAGCCGGACGGCAGCCAACCGGTTGCCCTGGAACGGCGAACCTATCTGAATCCGGGCGGTGGCCTGGCGTGGTCCCTGCCCGACGACATCAAGGCTGTCTGGAACGGGGAAGGCGAATGGGAGATCACGTTGCGGGTATTTCGAGATCTGGGTATTGCATTCGCAGTGGCATTGCTCGGTATTTTTATGGTGCTGCGCATTCAGACCGGCATGTCGGTCATGACGGGTATCATCATGCTGGCAATACCGCTTTCCATGATCGGTATTATGCCGGGATTCTGGCTGCTGAATCAATTTGGCAACCGCCTGGTGGACGGATTCCCCACCCCGACACTCTTTACGGCAACGGCGATGATTGGCATGATCGCCCTGGCCGGCATTGTGGTTCGCAACTCGTTGATTCTGGTTGAATTTGTCCACCTGGCCCTTAAAGAAGGCAACGACCTGCATGAGGCCCTGTTGCAGGCGGGTGCGGTGCGCATGCGGCCAATCTTTTTAACTGCCGGGACAACATTGCTGGGCAATCTGGTGATTACCTTGGATCCGATCTTCAGCGGGTTGGCGTGGGCCATAATTTTCGGCATTGCTGCTTCAACCGTTTTTACTTTATTCGTGATCCCGGTGCTTTATAGCCTGGTTTACACCGGCAAGCCGGGACACGGTCTTGCGGCAGGGAGGGATATCGAATCGTGAAAATTGCCACTAAAATTTTCGGAATATTCGTCGCACTGGCGCTGCTGGGCGGCGTTATGGCCTTTCTGGCGGGATTGTTTGTGGAAAAGATACCGATCGATTCCAGCAAGGTGGTGCCGCAAACCGATACCGCCGATATATTTACGATTGAGGTTGTCAGTGAGCCGTTAATCGAACGGGCGGCCGGCACCCTGCGTGCCAAGGTCGAAACGGTGATCTCACCCCTGATTTCCGCGACGATTTCATCGATCACGGTCTGGGCCGGTGATGAGGTCCAGCCGGGGGAAGTGCTGGTCAACCTCGATGCACGGGAATTGAAAGCCCGGGTCGATCAGGCGCATCAGGCGGTCGTTAGCGCCAGAGCCATGCTGACCCAGACAGAAAAAGAGGCGAAACGGGTACAGCGGATTTTTAAAGCGGACCCGGGAGCCATATCCAAGGCTGAACGCGATCGAATTCAGACTGCTTTGAGCACCACCCGGGCCCAGCATGTGAGTTCAAAGCGACATGAAGACGAGGCCCGAACGGCACTAAGCTACAGCAAACTGACTTCACCAATCGCGGGCCGCATTGTCGATCGTTATGCGGATCCCGGCGACACCGCTCGTCCGGGCGTCCCTGTGCTGCGGCTGTATAACCCGGCCACCCTTCGATTGGAAACCAGTGTGCGGGAATCGGTGGCTTCCAAATTGAAAGAAAATCAGAATCTTACTGCCGAGATTGACGCCCTGGATAAACGCTTTGACGGGGTGGTGGATGAAATTGTGCCTTCTGCCGATCCCGGTTCACGGACATTTCTGGTCAAAGTCAGTTTGACCGGTGACGTGGGGCTGTACCCGGGAATGTTCGGCCGGTTGTTAATCCCCATCGGACAAATCGAAAAGATTTACATTCCAACTGCTGCAGTGACCCATGTGGGCCAGCTTGATTTTGTCATTGTGAAAACAGAGCAGGGTGCCGTTCGCCGATATGTGCGTCTGGGGCAGCGCGGCTCGGATGAGCGGATCGAGGTCGTCAGCGGCCTGAAAGCCGGTGAACAGGTGTTGCTTAAACAGCGAACCGCAGAATAACGAATATCGAACCGCAGAATTTCAAAGGCTGGTATCTCTGCGCTCTGTCTTTTTTATAAAGCAGGCAACATACATTACTTCAATATTCGCAAATTATTGTGGCGCCGTGTATTTTAAATTCTGAAATAGTAGTCGATAATCGCCCGGGCCATTTCCGTTGATCGGGTGCCGAGTATCTTGCCGTGCACGCCTAACACCCCCACCGCGATTCCATTGTTTCCGCCCGGTGCCAATGCAAAAGCCGTGATCCAGTCATATTTGAAGCGATCCATTTTGTCATTGATGGTACCGGTTTTGGCCCCTATCTCAAATGTCTTGAATAGCTTTTTACGACGCAATTTGCGAAAGACGCTGCGGCTGGTTCCGGAACGTGCGGCATACTGCATCAGGAAGGATAAATCCTCTGCTGCTTGGCCGACAACCGGCCGATTCAGAACAGTGGCATCCGCGTGATACAGGACTTGATCATCTTTATCCTGAATTGTGTCAACCAACCACGGTATCGGCATCATACCCTTGTTTGCGGCAGCGGAGGCAAGCAGTGTGGCGTGCAGCGGAGATATCAGCGTTTTTTTATTAAAGCCGCAGGCTATTTCCGCCAGTCCAAATTCATCGGCCGGAACAACAATGGGACTCACAGCCAGAGGCAGGTCAAAGGGAATCGGCCGGTTAAAACCAAATTTTTCTGCATATTCGGCAAGCACCTGTTGTCCCAGTACATAAATGCCTAACTTTCCAAAAACAGAATTGTTGGACAATGCAAAGGCTTTGCGGAGAGTGGTTTCCGTGGTCCAGCGATCTTTAGTCTGTTTGAGTTGAGATTTATATAGGGTGTGCCTGCGGCCGCGGAAATAAAGGGCGGTGTCCGGAGTATATCCGGATTTTTCAAGAGCTGCCGCGGCAGACACGATCTTAAAAAGGCTGGCCGCCGGATAATCCGCTTTCAGGTTTAAATTGGTCCGGTTACCGTTTGAATCATGGTCCGCCATGGCAATCACGCGGCCGTCCATTGAATTGAGTACCACCACGGCCGATTGCCGCGTCCTGGATCTTTTTAACAGCCCCTGAATGTATTTTTGAAGTTTTGTATCGATCGTGGTCCTGATGGTGTACTGTTGGCCGTTTTTTTGGCAAACCAATACATCGCTGAGAAGGGTGGAATCCCGGGTAATTTCATCCAGCAAATCAGGAAGATCATCACGGGAAATTTTTGGCAGCGGGGCATCAAGCTTTTTCCCAGGCGGCGCCGGCGGCTTTTGACCGGCTTGACTCCACCGTTCTGAAATCCACAAACTCGCCCAGACAACAGCCACCAATACAGCAACGGCACTGATGGATACTATAATCAATAAGGGCAGGTTTTTTAAATATTGCCTGAGTCTGGCTGTTTTTTGAAGCTCCGCCTGGTACTTGCGCCATTTGGTTGTGTGCGAATATGTGTATTTCATTGCAAATTTATCAATCGGTATCCGCTTTTTTGGAGGAATATACGGAGATAGATGATATGTGTCAAATAAAAAAAGGGGGGCATTTTCCCCCCCGGTTTTAAATTTTTCGAGCAGATTGATCATCATCCACTCGATTGATTTTCGTCACACGCTTCTATACATGCCCGCCATATACGCCTGGCTGTTCGTTCCTTGAGTGCGCCCAAGGAGTATTCGGATATGATTCCGGTGATTCAAAAGAATCCGCGTTGATCTTCGCCTGGCGCTCCTCTTCACCTGCGCGAACCAGGTCGTTGCATTCTCCTTCGCATTTACCTGTGCGGTCTCGATCTAATATATTATTCATGGCAAATCCTCCTCTTACCATATTCATTTTACGGGTGTGCTGAGTTGGCTATTCAGATTGAAACAGCCAGGCTTAATATTGCCACTGGTTAGTTTAAGTCAAGTGCCCGCTCACAACACCGATCAGCGCCAAGTCACCCCCTCGCATATTTTTAAAAATTATGAATTGACCTGAATTTGAATTTCCTTTATTATCAGCAGGATATTTTTTAGCTGAATGTTTGCAATTTCAGCTTAAACGCCTTATCATAGCATAACGCAAATCCTCCTCAGGCGGGGAAGCCAAACTCGATAGCTTCAACCCGTTCAAATTGTTAGGGGATAAACTTTTGTGGCCATTAGGTCTACCCGAGGCCAATAACCACTAAACTTGCAGATTTCATTTTATCAAGAGCAAGGTCCGAAACGAGTATGTATTCTACAGATATTAAAAAATGTGCCAGGCAGATTGTTAAAGAATCATTAAACCGGATATTGGCCGGTACCTATGATATTCCTTCCCTGGAGGAGATGAAATTGTTCCTGGAACAAAACTTTGACCATTCATTTGATGAATACCTCATCACGCAAAAGATTAAACGCTCCCATCCCACCTGGAGCAATGATCAGGTCATTGAAGAGTTGGATCGACAAAAAAGACATTATGAAAATGAACTGAGGGTCAATTTAAGGGTAGCGGCCTTAAATACAATTGAAGAGATGGAAAACCTGATCATAAGTTTAAACAATGCCATCCGGGAATGGAAAGTGATACATCTATAATCAATTTCAAATCAGTTGCGATAAACTTCGGGGAACCTAATTTCAGAATCACACCTTTGGTGATATCAGCTTTTTGGGCAGGAGTCTGAAAAGATCATCTCTTAGAGGGACCGGCATCACCTTGAACACCTTTTCCAAACCTTCTCTCCAGCGATAAAAATATAATATCGGCTGTTGGTTTCCCCCCCACCCCACCCCCCCCAAAAAAATCGGCCCTAAATTTCCAGGTATCTAAATTTGTAAAAAATAGCTTAAGTTAATACTGAAATATACCGATAAATAATTTGAATACCCTTTTTTAAGGATTTCAAGGAGAAAAAATGCACCAGGCACTGAAAATATTTTTATTAGCCGCCTGCCTATTGGTTGCCGCATTTTTCGCCAACTATTTTGGGTATGTATCTATTCCATGGCTGGAATTAAATTCGGTACCAACTTACGAAGGCCAAGCTAAAGCCAAGGACGAGGCTGTGAAACAGGCATTAGAAGTCGAAAAAGCAAGCAGTTCTGATTGAGCCCATCGCAGTCTATTCTATCCTGCTTGCCGCATGCCTCTCAGACTTAGGGCTGGTACTATTTGCGGACAGGGCACTTTTTATAGATTACCTGAGAAGGCATAGGCCTTAACCCATTTTACACGCCGGTCCAGCGGCGCTTTGACCATAAAGGGCCGCAAAGTATTTGGCAACAAAGGCACTGTTTTACCATCGAGATGCATCTCGATTCGCTTCCAGTCTGTGTTCACTGCCTTTTGATCTTCGTCGAGCCATTCCACCGCGACAACCACGTTTGATTTAGACCTGGAACCTTGACTGCGCACGCATCCCTTGCAATACATATAATTTTTGTCGGCGGACACTTTAATGTCCTCGACCCAAAGTTTCGGACGCGCATCACCCTGGCCTGGGTTTTCCAGCAGAGCCGTGTGCCGAGCCGGCCGCCGCTCAAGCTTGTCTTGTTTCAGCCAATGCTGGCCGCCTGCTCCCCAATGCCAACTTTCCTTTTGCTTTTGGACAATATTTGAAAAGGATCGGTTCAGGGCATTTAACTTCATTTTTCACCTCCCGGATTAAGGGTGTCTTCGGATGATACATAAATTTTCTAGTCAATGTCGATTATCCCCTGACGCTTTCCTTCGCAATGAGCATGCCAAGTTGTAGTTCACTCTAGTAAATATAAATTAAAAACATAACTGCCTAGTATGTATAAAAAAATTTATGGTTTGGGTTGAGAGGTATGGCTGGCTGTGACGGGTTATTGCCGTGGTAAATGCCAATCCGGTTTACATCTGTGATCGGGGGCAGAAATGTAATCGTTTGTTTTAGAGAAATCGTAGCCGAAAATGTAATTGTCGCTGCAGCGACAACCTGGTTGACAATTGGAACTTCACTTTACAGTGGTCGGCCCTGCCATGCCTGGGAGTTATCCTGATCGCCTGTGACACCTGGCACAGGATGTTGGTCCGGTTCTCTCTCCGGCAGCCTTTTTTTTCTTGTGACAGGCGATGCAATGCGCTTCCATAACCTGCTTTTTTTTCAACTTCCCTTGCTCTTTTAATTCAGCGATGCTTCCCGCTTTGGCAGGAAATAGATTATGGCAGACGTTGCAGTCACCCAGCGCGTTTTGGTGTCGATGGTGCGGGAAGTGAATATCCCTCATTTTACCGCCGTTTATTAAGATGATTTCAGCACCTTTGTTTTGAGCAGTAACATTGGCTCCAATAATCACTGCGCTGGTCAAGAGTCCGCCGATCACCGACAGGGCAAACCAGTTCTTATTCAATGAAGACCTCCGCTTCGGGTAAAATTTAGGCTTTAATTACCACGAAAACACAAGGATTCGAAAGCACATTTTGAGTGTTAATTCCCGGTGATAATTGTCATCCGAAAATGCTTTAGCCAATTTATTGACGAATAGAGTCAAGTTTTATTCATATTGACCGATATATAGCCATGAGGTGATTTTCCATAACATTAGAATGATAGGGGCATACTGGAGAACTATATACAATTAAGGGGGCTGCCATCGGCAAGAAATGCCGCATGGCATAATTGTTGCTCAACCTGCTTGGGGGTTCGGGGAACAGCAGATATCATTATGAGATTTTAAGCAGAATCTTTACATGTTGGCCTCACAAAGTATTGCCACCGGGGAGGATGCAAGGCCGATGAACGATTTCGTCGGGAGCCAACAGTTTCCAGATAACGATCGATTTGAAAACTTTCCTTTTATGCCTTGTGATTTCAAGGAGGCAAACAGCTGGGCTGAGCAAAAATATCAGGCCGGTGAATTCACTGCGTTAGTTGCGATATTTGATAATATCCCACCTGATTTAAAAAACAGCCTGGAACAGCTGGTCGCAGTGGGATACTGTAAAAACCTCTTCTTATCAAATTTTTTCGAAGCCTCATTGCTGTTACTCTCCAGCGGGACCCTCACGAGCCTAAAATCATTGGCTGAGGCATCTAAAGAACTATATGCCGAATATTGTTCAACAACAGAACGCAAGCGAGCGTGTGATTTTGTTTCATGCCGCAACCCCGATGATATTGTCGTTCTGGTATTAAAGTCCGGGACACTCGTCGGATCAATGACGCTATACCCTTTTAATAACAGAGAGAATATGCCGAGTTTGTCCTACCTGAATTTAGGTGCCGCGCAGAACCGATTGCTCAATGTGCCGGCATTGGAGGTAGGCAGACTAGCCAAGGCTGCCACACTTGACGATCATGCTGAAAATTCCAGTTCCGGATTATTAAAAACTGTTTGGATAGCCGCTGCATTTCTTGTTGCAAGGGATTTTGTAAAAGATAATGGCCTGCTATATCACCCAAAATCATATGTTTGTGGAGATACTTATGGGTCTCTTATCGCTAGCTTGAAGCACTTTTTCCCAATAGAAACTGTGCCATCATCATTAAGGGCTGATATTCTGGAAGAGAATAGCGTCGCCCGCCATGTTGCGATTTACTTTTTGCAGCGTCAGGTCCTGGGGTCTTTTGAATCAGCTGATGATTTTATTGAAGCGATAAATGAAATATCAAATTGTAATCCCAAGATAGCACATCGAATTTTAGAGCTTATGGAAGCAGGGTTGAAAAAAATGGGTATCACTTCGCTGCAAAAATTCGACGCCCAAAAATTCAAAATCGATTTTTTTTATTTTCCCTTACACCACGAGCAGACCATTAAGGGTTTAAACAGGCTGGAAAAGGTAATCCTTAAATTATCAGCCCATCGATCCATGCGCCTGCATTAGCGAGCCGAATTGCAGGAGTCTTTTTTCTAATGCCGAAAACTTGATCTTTTGGAGCCGGTCATTCCCGGTGTCGTCGAAAATGCAGTCTTCGAATGCCATGGGGTGCGGCAAAAATCGGCATGTTGTAATTCTGGTCCAGGATTCTCAACTAGCCTGAGTTCAATACATCGCGTAATATCCAGCTGAGTTCCTCAATTCTATAAGGCTTGGCAACAACGCCTTTAAAGCCGAATTTCTTGAAATTGGACATTATCGGGTCATTGGAATACCCGCTGGATACAACAGCTTTTGCCTGTGGATCAATTTCCAACAATTTTTCGATGGCCTCTTTGCCACCCATTCCACCCGGTATGGTCAAATCCATAATGACCGCATCAAATGTCAGACCGCTTTCTTGGGCTTGCTTGTATTGTTTAATGGCCTCGGCTCCATCCGGAACGCAGTGGACCTCATAGCCCAATTCAAGCAGCATTCGCGCGGCGACTTTTCTCAGGGTTTCTTCATCATCCATTACGAGGATTCTTCCGTCGCCCCCAGCGGGAAGAGCCTCTTGATCACCAGCTTTTTCGGGCTCCTCTTCTGTGGCCGGAAGATATATTGTGAAAGTTGTTCCCCTGCCGACTTCGGAGTCCACTGTAATGTGTCCGTCATGTCGCTTGATGGTCGTATATGTCATCGTCAGTCCGAGTCCACTTCCTTTGGACTTGGTCGTAAAATAGGGGTCAAATATTTGCGGCATATTTATCTGCGAAATGCCTTCGCCCGGGTCCTGGATCTTTATTACGACATATCGTCCCGGAATCAGTGGTAAACCCAAAATTTTTTCGATCGTAATATTATCGGCTATCAGCCTGATTTCACCGCCGCTGGACATGGACTGCATCGCATTGATGACCAGATTGTTGATCACCTGACTGAACTGCCCGATGTCCACTTTAACCGGCCAGAGGTTTTCTGTGATATTAAATTTACATCTTACCTTTGATCCTCGCAGGGTAAAAGCAGTGGATTCCTTTAAAACTTCAGCAATGCTGGCAGCTTTTCTAACCGGGGCTCCGCCTTTTGAAAATACCAACAACTGCCGGGTCAGGGCACTGGCCTTGGCGGCGACCCGCAACGCCTCATTCAGGGATTCCATAATGTTCTCACCACGCTCAGCTTCAAGCTTTGCCAGCGAAATATTCCCCATAATACCAGAAAGAAGATTATTAAAATCATGGCCAATGCCTCCGGCCAGTACACCCAGAGATTCCAGCTTTTGAGCTTTGCTTCGTTCTTGTTCAAGATGTTTTCGATTTGTGATGTCATGGGCTATGACCGTCACGCTGACCGGCGTATCATTTTCATATTTTATACTTGTATTGACAAGGATCCAAAGCCTTCGCTGGTTTTTGCCGATGATTTCATATTCGGCCATATCCGGGACGGCTTCACGATTTTGAATTTTCTGATACCGTGCAAGATTTTTTTCGAGACTCTCCTGGGTGAGAAGGTCCGTGAAATTCAGATTGAGAAATTCCTCCTTCGTATATCCTGTATATTGACACATCACATCATTTGAACTGATAAACTGACCATTTGTTAAATCTATTTCATAAATACCAGCAGGTGCGTGATCGACAAGCAGCTGATATCTTCCTTCGCTTTGCTGCAATGCCTTCTCGGCAATTTTACGCTCGGTAACGTCATTCAGAAAGCACAGGATGGCAGGTTTGGTCATGACGGTCGTGTTGAGAAGTTTCGTTTCCAGCCATCTGATGTCGTCATTTTTACGGGTGATCCTGCAGGTGAAAACCTCTGGTTTTTTAGCTTTATCGCGAATTTGGATATCATCGAATGTAATCTGCTTGCGATCATCAGGATGGATTAAATCAATCAAGGGCCTGTCGCTTAATTCTTTTCTTGAATAACCTGTAAATTCGGAGGCCCGGGTATTTGCATACCGGATTTTATTGTTTTGAATCACCAGGATGGCCTCACTGGCCTGTTCGACCAGGGTGCGATACAACTCATCATTATGCTTTAGCGGGTGGATTTTTTCAGGACGATTCGATGAGGTATTATCGAAGTCTTTGATTTTTTGACGCAAATCGGCTATTTCATCAAGAAGCTGTTTTTTTGTTTTATCTATGTCTTTCATTTTTCGCAGGTAAGCATTTATGCTGGCGGGCTCGGAATTAAAGGACAGGGAATAATAATGGATTTTAGTGCAAAAGCGGCTACTGTGTCAAGCGGGGAGATGATGCGTGCACGGTAACGTCAAAGCAAGTTTTAGACATCATATAGGCTAAATGGTATACTTGAAAGGAGGTCGTTATGATCCAGTCATCTTTTAATCAGAACCGGTCCGTGTTTTTTCGAGTGCTCAGCGATGATCAAATCTGGGAGATTAAACGCGCAGCGTTTGACATCCTGCAAAAGACCGGTGCTAAAATCCTGCATAAAGAAGCGCGCCAAATGCTCAAAAAAGCCGGAGCCATTGTTAAGGATGATGTGGTGAAGATTCCCGAGTATGTAGTTCAGGAATGCATTCAGTCCGCCCCGAAAGGCATAACGATCTTTGATAGAAATAAAAATCGCGCCCTGGAGGTGGAAGGGCGCAAAAGCTACTACGGCACGTCAACCGCTAGCCCCAATACGAGGGATGCGCTGACCGGCGAGATTCATGAGACGCGCGTAAAAGACATCGCACGCGGAGCGATGGTGGCAGATGCCCTGCCGAACATTGACTGGGTGATGCCCATGGGATCCAGTCAGGATGTTCCCGCTTTCGCGGCTGATGTGCATGAATTCGAGGCCGTGGTAAAAAATACGACCAAGCCCCTGGTATTCATCGGTTATTCCAAAAGGGGTTTTGAGTTGGTTTACGAAATGGCGGCCGCGGTCGCGGGCGGTATCGACAAATTAAGAGCATATCCCTTTTTAATCGCCTACCCGGAGCCGATTACGCCGCTGGTTTTTCCCCCTGAAGTGGTGGACCGGATGTTTATTGCGGCCGATTTATTTATGCCGCAAATTCCCGGACCTACCCAGCAGCTAGGCGCAACCGCTCCCGTCACGCTGGCCGGTGCGCTGGCGCTTGCTATCGCGGAAGGTCTATTGAGCTTAACTTTAGTGCAACTTCGCCGAACCGGTGCGCCGTGTTTTCTCAGCGCCAATGTCTCCGGATTTGATATGGCTACCACGACCCTCAGCATTGCTTCGCCGGAGATGAGTCTGGGCCTGTCAGCCCAGGCCGAGGTTGCCCAATCTTTCGGCCTGCCCTCCTGGGGACTGGCCGGAGCCACCGATTCAAAGCTCCTTGATGCCCAGGCCGGCATTGAAAGTGCATTTTCTATACTGGCCCAGGGCCTTGGCGGATTGAATTTAATTCATGATGTCGGCTACATGAACGGCGGGATGATCTGTTCGGCTGAAATGCTGGTGCTCGGCAATGAGGTCGTGGGAATGGCCAAGCGCTTTATTCGGGGGATCGAGGTAACCCCCGAGACCTTGGCGCGGGATGTTATCCAAAAGGTCGGCCCCGGCGGAAACTTCCTTCAGGAAGAGCACACCTTTCGCCATTTTCGGCAAGAGCTCTGGATGCCAACCTTAATGAGCCGGCAACCATATGGAATCTGGCAACAGGAAGGATCCAAGGATATGGCTGTGCGCGTGCAGGAAAAAGTAAAAGAGATTCTGGAATCCCATAAGAATTCGCAGTTGCCTGATAACACGTTATCCGCCCTTGAAAAATTAAAACTTGACGGTGAGAAAGAGTTGACCGAGCGCTATTCCGGGTAAATTTTTTTCTGAGTTATTTGTGAAGTTCAACGGGATTGCGCAAGGTCCCTATGCCTTCGACAGTTACTTCAACGGTATCACCGGGCATCAGAAAGACAGGTGGTTTGCGGGTGAATCCCACACCGCTGGGCGTTCCGGTAAGAATCACTGATCCGGGCAGCAGGGTGGCCCCGGTTGAAAGATAAGAAATCAGTTCGGTGACCGGAAAAATCATATCCGACGTGTTGGCATCCTGCATAATCTGACCGTTGAGAACACAGGTCAGGCGCAGATTCTGAGGATCTTTAAGCTCATCGGCCGTCACCAGCTCGGGTCCTAACGGGCAAAAGGTGTCAAAACTCTTGCCCCGCACCCATTGCCCCGCACCCCGTTTTCCCTGCCAGCGCCGGGCGGAAACATCGTTGGCCGCCGTGTATCCAAGTACATAATTTAAGGCCTCGGCGGCGGGAACATCTTTGGCCGCTTTACCGATGACCACGGCCAGCTCAGTTTCATAATCCACCTCCGGCGGCTCCATACAGGAGGGGTGCAACAGGATTGGATCTGCGGGATTGGTTACCGCAGCCGGATTTTTCATGAAAAGCACCGGATACCTGGGAGTTTCCATGCCGGTTTCCTGGGCATGCTTATGATAATTTAGCCCAATGCCGAACACAGCAGGGGGCACCACGGGAGCCAGAAGCTTTTTGACCCCGCAGGACGCGCCGGTTGCTTTTAGGCCCGTGAATAAATCCCCCTCCAGCAGATCGACGGCCTCATTATTATAATTACGGCCGTAACAAATCTGACCCTTGTCATCAACAAATCTGACGATACGCATAGATTATCCTTTCTCGTATCTAATTGAGAAAAACGTTCAATTAGATGTTATAAGTTATTCTTTATCAAAAACGTTCACCTTCCCGGCACCTGCATGTATTGGCATCATGTTGTCAAAACAAACCCCGCAACGATCCGATGTCAGTTTCATTTTAATACTTGACCAAATATAAAAATTAGATTTTAAAGTCAAGATGATTACATTACAAGGCAAGTCAACTTAAGTTCGGAAATTGTTGGAACATGAAATATACAAAGGAGAATCCGTATGCTTGATACCACCATTGCGGGCAGCTTGCCCAAGCCGGAATGGCTGGCCGAACCTGAAAAGCTATGGGCTGCCTGGCGTTTTGAGGGCGAGGAGCTTAAACGAGCCCAGGAGCGCGCCGCCGCCGAGTGGCTAAGACACCAGGAAGCAGCCGGCATTGATATCGTTACCGACGGCGAGCAGTTTCGCATTCACTTCGTGCACGGATTTTTGGAGCACATCAAGGGCATCGATTGGGAGAAGAAAACCGCCATGGGGATTCGTGACAACCGCTATACCGTTCAGGTTCCCACCGTCACCGGTCCGGTTTCACGGCCACAATCCGTGCATCTGGATGAAGTTCGCTTTATGCGGGCCCGGACCACCCGCAAGCTGAAGTTCACCCTGCCCGGGCCCATGACAATATGCGACACCATTGCTGACGATTATTTCGAAAGCCGCCCGGATATGGCCTTGGCATTTGCCGGGATATTAAACGAGGAAGTCCGCGAACTGGCCGCTGCCGGGGTGGACGTGGTCCAGTTCGATGAGCCAGCTTTCAATGTTTTCATGGATGATGTCAAAAGCTGGGGTATCGCTGCCTTAGATCGTGCGGTCGAGGGTTTGGCCTGCACAACCGCCGTGCATATATGCTACGGTTACGGCATCGAGGAAAATTTGCGCTGGAAAGATACCTTGGGCGACGAGTGGCGGCAGTACGAAGAAATTTTTCCGGCTTTGAACACCAGTCGTATCGACCAGATATCCCTTGAGTGCGCCGAATCCCGGGTACCGCTTTCACTCATGGGCCTTTTGAAGGACAAAGAAGTGATGGTCGGCGCGGTGGCGGTGACGCCGGATAGAGTGGAAACGCCGGAGGAAGTGGCGGCTACCATTCGTGCGGCCATGCGGTATGTGGATCCAGAAAGATTATACCCCTGCACAAACTGTGGCATGACGCCGATCCCCTATGAAATCGCGCTTGGCAAGTTAAACAGTCTTGCGGCCGGTGCGGCATTGGTACGAAACAGCCTGTAAACCTTAGCGCTGCAACATTGCGGTAAACGCCATATTACGCTTGGCACAGCGGCAGTGCTAAAACCCGGACTGAGCGGTTTCCGGCGAAATCCCTTGTCTATCCGGACAAATACCCGGCCGGGGCAGAATCTCGAGAAAATCGCCCAATAATGATAACGGTCAGCTCGAATGCAGGACTTTGAGTTTGGCGTTAATCAGCTGGTCGTGCGACAGGCGCAGCAAATTTTTGAGCTTGCTCATCAGGTAGTGTTCGTACTGGTCCATTTTCCCGTCGACATAGACCATCTGCCACAGGGTCTCGATGATCTCGATCTTTTCAGCGACTGAATAATTCTCATTGATCAGTCGGGCGAACTGCCAGAGGTCGACGCTTGCTTCCAGTTCCTTATCGGCCTCGGCCAGCAGCGCGTCGGCATGTTCCGGGGATAAGCCGTATTTTTCCCTCAAAATAGCAAGAATAGTGTCCACTTCTGCCTGGCTAAATTTTTCATCGATGCGCGCCATTTCTACAAAGAGGGCACAGGTCGCAACGCGTACATCGTGCTCTGTAACCTGTTTTTCATTTATCGAAATTTCAACTTTCGATTTGTTAAAAAAATGTTTTAAAGATTCCAGCATTTTCCAACCTCCTTTTGAGACGGGTATACGGCAGGCCGGTTTTTTTGTCAATCTTGCATATCGGATTGCCTGAACTGGTAGCATTCATGCAGCAGTTGGGTGTTGAGATCTCTTGATTCTCAAGGGGGCAGAAATTTCTTTCTTTTTCAGAAATGAGCAAAATAATGGATAATGCCGGAGTGATTTTGGGAGGCGCTGTTGAAGGCTGCGTTCGAGGCTGCTTGCTAGTGCGATGATTTCGGTTGCATGTTGACCAGGACCATACCCATACTCACCAGAATAAGGGCCATAACCAGGTAGGGACTAATCGTCTCCCCCAGGATTAATATGCCGCTGAAAAGCACCCCAAAAACGGGTGTAAAAAAGGAAAAGGCGTGCATTAAACTGACCGGGTAACGTGAAACCAGCACAAACCAAACCAGATAGCTGAGAAAGGCGACAATAATGCACTGGTAGAACAGCGAAAAAACCAGGGTAAAAGAGACACCCCACATAATGGCGTCTTCCAGTACAATGCTGATGATCAGCAAAAACGGCGCTGAAAAAAACAACTGGTAAAAGAGGATCTGCAACGGTTCCGTATGCCGGACCAGGTATTTTTTGATGTAAACGGTCGTTGCGCCCCACGCGGCACCGGCGATGAGAAATAATATGTCGCCCGGCAATGCCTCGAAGGAAAAGGAGCCGACATCTTTTATAAATAATACCACCACCCCGCAGAAAGCCGATAGCAAACCGACTGCTTTCCAAACATTTAAACGATCATCAACGAGAAAAAAGTGCGCCCCTAAAGCGGCAAAAAATGGGGCGATATAAAGAAGCACATATCCGCGGGAGGCGAGTGTGTATTCCAGACCGACGAAAATTAGACCGAACTCGGAACCGAAAAGAATTCCAGCCACAATACCGTGCCCCACAACCACCGCAGAGGGAAAAACCCTAATTCGGCGAGCTCTCATCCAGACATACAGACACAAACTGGCGACAACTGAACGCAGGCCGGCCATAAAAATAGGCGCCATTTCGCGTGAGGCAATTTTAACAAAAGCCATGTTGCTGCCCCAAATCATGGTAATGAGTAATAGCAGGGCGATCGGCTGCCACTGAAGCTGTGTTCGGTACATTTAGTTGTCCTTTGCGGTTATCCGTTGCCATGGAATCTAACCACTCCAATATGAATAATTATGCCGGTTTGTTAGCAATCAATCAGGGCTGGATTGAAACATTACGGATAGTTTACCGTCCCGGCCCTGCTGCAAAACGGACAAATCTCCCATGGTTTTTTCCTTATGGACAAAAAGACCTATCCCTGCGGGCAAATTTAAGTCTGATATATCTGTCCTACCAGCTTTTTAAACCAATCCGGTTTTTCCAGCAGCACATAAATCAATATTATGGCTGTAATTGGAACCGGTATGACAGTATCGATTATGGCAAATAGTATCAAATAGATTAATACGTTACGGTTTGTTTTCATTTTTTTTTCGCAGTTAAGGGATGTGATGGAGCCAGGCAATATACCACAAACGTAAAATGCAGTCTATCAATAGAATTTGCATATCGCAATTGCAATTGGCAAAATGCAAAGCATAATTGTCTTTTTTACTTTAATATCACTTTTGATTAGAGTCATAAACCGTTAAGATTTTGACTAATTCGACTTTTTTAAAGTAGTTCCGTTTTTTGGAATGCTCTTTGCAGCTACTTTAGATCAAATTTAACTGGTCGCCCAATCTAACAAAAAATATAAACCACGTGACGGCCTAAAGCCTCCAACGGTTATACTTTAAAAGAGAGTTTGCGGTGACAGTTTGATGGTTCTCGGGTGTACGTGATTATTCATGCAAACGGCAACGCGGGAGCCATATTAACCGGCAAGGGTAAATGTCAACCTGGTTAATTTTTCTACTAAACTCCATATTGGGGTGGTTCATTTGGACCACCCCTTTTTTTGGTGGGGTAAAAGTTCAGACAGAAAGTGATCAAAGCTTGACCACCTCTCTAAATGCAAAGCGAATCTGATTGTCCAAGTAGTAAACCAGGGCGGGAATGAATTTGTATAGTCTAACACCAAAGCGCTCCCCGAAGCTGTTTAAATCCAGGGCCGTGTTTTTGCCGAAAAATTCCTTCGTAAAAGGAAATTTTTTCAGATATTCTTTCAGTGCTTGAAGTGCTTCGAGGCCGCCTGCGACCGGCTCGATGGCGCCGGTCATCTGGAGTCCTCTTATTTCTTTCCACGTTGAAGCCACAGCATGAACAGCCGATGATGATTGGCCGCTCTGCAGCGCTTCATCAATATGTCGCGATTTGGGATCGGATAAAAAATAAAATGCGGACTTGTAAAATACATAATATACCGGTGCGGCCCAGGCCATGTCTTTGCTGGCGGTCGCCAGTGTCATGGTCGTTTGTTCAGCCGCCAGGCGACCGGCCAATTTGCTCAGCTCCTGTCCGGTGGGTGTGGACTTGGAATTTTGCGGTGGTGACATGGTTTCAGGCAGTCTCTATATTTTCAGTTATCGCGGCAATTTCTATTCCGAGCAGGGTCCGGGATGGCCTGAGTTTGTCCGCCTTGGGCTTGATTATTCCGCAGCCGGTGGAATCGCGCTAAAGCAGGCCGATGTTTCGCACTTTGAACCTGCAGCCGGTTGCCAATTTGCGCCGTGGCGGGATCCGGCGAGAATCATTAAAAGAATACCTGAAAACCCGTTTTTTTAAAAGGCCTAATTAATCCGCTATTTTGGTGGTCCCCAGCGCAATTCGGGTGATCGAAATTTTGCCTTCATCGAAGCAAACCGCCTCATTTGATGAATCGAATCGTCATCGGGTATTTATAGTATTGGCCTTCATTTGCTTTTAACCCGGCAATGATCACAATTATGATGTTGAAAATGAATAATCCGATGAATAAAATAAATCCGATGATAACCAGTATCAACAAGGTCGCTGCAATATAATAGATCATTAAAGATATCTGAAAGTTTAAGGATTCTTTGCTGTGCTCAACGGTAAAGGAAGACTCCCCTTTCTTTACCTGCCAGATGACCAGCGGCACGATGATGTTGCCAAAGGGTATCAGGCAGGCCGAAAATGTGCCCAAATGGCTGAACATGGCCCATTGGCGCTCTTCTTTTTGAGTCATTGCTGCCGGACTCATACAGGATTCCGCATTCGAACGCTTGATATACACAACAATTGCCATGGTGAGGCCGACAAGGGAGCCCGTTAGGAACATCAGAATAGGAATGACGAAATTCTTAAAAAATCCCGAACTCAAAGATCGCCGCAAGATCAGATCCGTTTCGGGAAAATCACCGTTAACTTCAATTGCATAAACTCCCGCCTGGTCAAAAAAAACTTCGGCAATTGACTGCCGTTCGACATCTAACACCGTTTCCGTGCTTTCCCAGCCCGGAAGGCCTACTTCGAGGTACCGCTCAGTATTTTGGTTATATACAACTATTTTGATATCTTGCGGGATGTCTCTGCGATGCGAGTGCCCGTCAAAGGTGGTGTACCAGATAACATATTTGCCGGGCTGGTTGATGGTAAATTCAGCTGCGCCGGGTGCGGTGAATTCTATCCCCGCAGCTAAATATGAGAAAAGCGTGAGCGGCATCTTGATCCCGCCAAAAATAATCGGAACCCCTATCAATAAAACTGCGATCACATACCATATTCGGCCGGGGCGAAGCCTGACACGGGAGACCGCTGCATTAACATTGGTGCCGGCCATTGGTGCATTCCCTGCTTCTGGGGATCGATCTGCCGGAGTCCGGGGCGGGGGCGATACTTCAACGTCATTATTTTCAATGCGTTCTATTTGACAGGAAACACCGGCAGCACGCAAGGTTTCTTTATATTTGCTGGCGGTCGGGTAATCAATATTGTTTTTAATGGTAAGCGGCGCTTCGGCCAAAAGCTGTTCGATCTTTTTACTATCTGATTTTAGCAGTCTGGCCAGCCGCTTTTTGACATCATCGAGGTTATGCCCTGCAAGAATCCGACCGTCAAAAACGAGTTTATATTGACCTTTGTCCGGCATGCTGATACCTGTTCAAATTTTTTTCAATAACCGCAGATATTTGTGGAGCGAATCAACCCGGGCGAGATTTTAGCGACGGGGTCTTACAGCACTGGCTGCGCACCATCATATTCCTTTGAGTCCGGTGCAACATTTCGGCATTTATGCTCGATCTGATGCACCATGCGGCTGATCATTTCATCAGTTAGCGTCCTGGGCTTGATGTGTTTGAAAAGGGAAGGAAATTGTTTCGGGTTAACAACGGATATACCGTCTGCCGAAGTTCTTTTGACAAACCAGCCCGGCAGGGCGACGATAGCCCGGGCTGCGACCTGTTCTCCGATGGTGCTGCTGATCCAATTTGACAGCCAGGAGGCCTGCCGCTCCGCCTGCTCAATGATTTGGTAATCATCACCGTCAGGAAAATTAAGCATTTTACCGTTATACTCGACGGTGGCGGCATGCCGGCGACTACGGGGCGTGGGTTTTGATCGCGCTTTAGTTTCAACAACAAATATCCCCGAACGCCCCACAACAATGTGGCCAATGTTGAATTCGTCGGCCGGGAAATCGTGGTAAACATAGTTGCCTTCCAACATGAGCTGATTCAATTCCTGGCCGACTGTTATATCGCCTTCGTATCCTAACCGAACAATTTGTCGTTTTTTTAGTAACTTTAAAGTTTTCATCAGGTAAAAAATGGCAATGACGGCACCGATGCCCGCCAATATTTGGACAACGAAGGGATCAAATTCAGGTTGGTAAAAGTATAGATAAGTTACGTAACCCGAGTAATAGACCAAGGGGATGGTAATCAGCAGCGTGACATTGAGAACGATATCTTCACTGAGACCGTCAAGCTTATTAACCAATGATTGGCCCGGAGCCCTTAAAATATTCTCTGCCAAAGTCGAGGGTCGTTTTTTAAATCTGTAGAAGGTTCGCAATAAATGTAATATTAAAATGTAACATGCCAATATAACGAAATAAATAATGATAGGTAATAGATCATGTGCAAATTTCAAAATGTTACTCCCACCTTGCGACATCTTTGTTCAGCGGCATCTGTAGCAAAAACTGAGGTCAGTTTAATCCTCTCGATGAGTTTTCGTTCATAAATTGCAGTTTCGTCGAACCGATTGAAATGATATCCTCATTATTGAGGGCGATCGATTGTTTAATAATTTTTTCATTGACCTTGGGCTTGGTTATTCCAGCAACATAGCACAAGTGGAAACCATCCGGCAATTTGCGGATGGTGACCGCCGTTTGTCCCATAAACAGACCTTTGACGACAATATCAGATGTCGGATGCTTGCCGATGGTGGTATATGTTCGGGCAAGATTGACCTCTCCCTTGCCGCCGGCCAGGTAGGTCAATGTACCATAGAGTTCTTTTTTAATGTTGGTGGGGCCCATGGGGAAGTCGGGTTTCTTCTCTTTATTTTGGTTGCGGTTGCGCCGCTTGTCCCAGAAACCCGCAACATTAATTATGCTTTTGGTCGGATTGCTTTTTCTTATCCGGCTGCGATACTGGTTCGTATCCAATATCAGGGTTCTTTCTAAATCCTCCGTATCCTCATCGGGCATATTTTCCAGTTTGGAATAGTTGAAAATAAGAGAATGCTCTCCGATGTTGATTATGTCACCATGTTTGAGCCAGTGTGAGTTTATGAGTTGCTCATTGACAAATGAACCGTTTTTGCTCTGCAGATCTATCAACACAAAGCCGTCATCCACGGAGTCTATTTTAGCATGATGTCCTGAAACGGCCATATCGTTTATCATCACATGATTCTTCTTGCGCCGGCCAATTGTCAAAGAGATGCCCTTTTGAAGCTGATAATCTCCTAGGGTCTTATCTTTCGATTTTATTGTTAATTGCGGCATGATATTACTCTTGGTAATGTAAAATCTTCTGTTAAAATACAGGCTGAAATCCGGATGCAAAGATCCCCGGTGCTCAGGCCCGAAAACATTACAGCGACAAACTCAATTTTTGATCAAATCGTTTTGAACGATTTTATAATAAATTTCAATATGCTATAAGTTTTTCCATTTTTTTTTGAGCCGATTGGTTTTGAATATTTTTTCTGGCCCATCTAATTATTCATCATCGGCATTTGCAGCCAAAAACTTAAGGGATATTGTTTATGATATTGCTGGATTAGCTGAAAAACATTTCCAATTTTCCCAATTAATCCGCCCTGAAAAATAGAACATACAGGGTTGTAGTTTGTTCTTTGAAACTGAAAAAACTTGTTAGATACGAAGCATTGGCGGATTAATTATAATAAAGAAAAACCCCATCTCTCTCAGTGAGAAATGGGGTTTAGCAAACCGGCAATGGGATACCGTTGGCCTCGGAAATAGCGCTTTAAGGCATATTTAAATATAAATATTCTATAATTTCAAATTTTTGCCGGCGTCTTAGCTAGTCCGTTGCAGCTTGTAAGGCTTCAAGCACTTTGGCCGGATGATCCGCCGCCTTGGCCACGTTGCGCCAGTGCTTTTTAACTTTACCGTCGGGACCCACCCACACGGTGGAGCGGATCACGCCCATGGTGACTTTGCCGTACATGTTCCTTTCCCCGAATGCATCGTATTGGGCCATCAGTTTTTTCTCCGGATCGCACAGCAATGGAAAAGGAATTTCGATTTGATCGATAAATTTCTGATGAGATGCTTCACTGTCTGGGGAAATTCCCAGTATCACTGTGTCGAGTTTTTGGAATTCGCCATACATGTCACGGAATCCCTCGGCCTCTTTGGTTCACCCGGGAGTGTCGTCTTTGGGATAAAAGTAGACGATGACGTTTTTGCCTTTGAAATCTTTTAGAGCGACATTTTTTCCATTGGCGTCGGGCAGAGCAAATGCCGGTGCGGCCTTGCCTTCTTGGATTGGCATAATATCCTCCTGGTTTTATTTTTTTGTTTGGTCGATAGATATTTTTTTATGCAGGCAGAAATAAAGCTTACGCTTTTGATATCAGTGAAAAATTAACTATTCTTTCAGAATATGGCAAGCGCCATAGCAACATTTTTTGACATAGATCATGGATTTCTAATTCATTATATGTTTAACTTGCATCCTGGTGCAGGGTTATGCAGCGGCAGGATCTAACAAGTTTCTTCAGCTGCAAACAGCCATCTGCAATCCTGTAAGTGCTATTTTCCTGAGCGGATTAATTTGCGGAGACAATATGATGGATCAGATACAGGCACTTGAGAAAAAACTGGCAAAGCTTGAAATTAAAATCCGGGAGACCGAAAAGCGGCTTCCGGCCCATTCGGTGAAACCGCAGATCATGACGGAGCTTTTCGAATTGGAAGATGAATACGAAGCCCTGTGGAGTCAGTTAAAAGCACTGAAAGCGAAACCAGCGGTCCCCAAAGATTGACTATTGTCGATGAAAAATTGAAGATTTGTGTATGATCTAAAGTGACGACCGAATTAAAATTTTTGTTTCTGGAGCCTTTCTTTGGAGGATCGCACCGCGAATTCGCCGAAGGATTGATTTCCCATTCGCGGCACTGCATTGATCTCGTGACCCTGCCCGCCCGTTTCTGGAAGTGGCGCATGCGGGGAGCCGCACTCCATTTTGTTAAAAAGGCCCCTTCCCTCGAAAATTACCACGGCCTGATTACCACCGACCTGATGAGCCTTGCGGACTTTAAAGCGCTCTCTAAAGGCGTCTGTCCTCCGGCCCTGGTTTATTTCCATGAAAACCAGTTCACCTACCCCCTGGCACCGGGCGAGCGCATGGACTATCAGTTTGGTTTTACGGATATTACCACAGCACTTGCAGCTGATCGGGTTATCTTTAATTCCCAAACCCACCGCGATACTTTTTTTAAAGCGCTGCCGAATCTCATAAAAATGATGCCCGAATATCGACCCGGGTGGGTTGTGGATGGCATCCGTTCCAGGGTGGATATCCTGTATCCCGGGTGTCGCTTTCCGGCCAAAGAACGGGTTGCGGATGATTTCTCCCGGGAACTTCCACCGCTGATTATCTGGAATCATCGCTGGGAGTTTGATAAAAACCCGGCTGAATTTTTTCAGGCTCTGGACGCAGTTTTGGATGCCGGGGCCGAGTTTCGCCTGGCGCTACTCGGAGAAAACTGCCAAACGGTTCCCAAGGCGTTTATTGGTGCGCGTGAGCGATATGGTGTACGAATCGTTCAATATGGCTATGTGGAATCACGTCGACAATACATCAACTGGCTTGCCCAGGGATCGATTGTCATCAGCACCGCCCAGCAGGAAAACTTCGGCATCTCTGTGGTTGAAGCAATCCGCTACGGCTGTATCCCTCTCTTACCGGCAAGGCTGGCCTATCCGGAAATCATTCCCGCCCGATATCATCCTGCTGTTCTATACCGCAGCTATCAGGATCTGGTAGCAAAGCTGCTGGACCGGATTATAAATTATTCGGATTACCTGAATCTTCGCAGGGCCCTGTCGAAGGAGATGGGCGGGTTTGCCTGGGAGAATACGATTGATCAATATGACCTGGAATTGGAAAAACTCGTATCTTGACTTGGCTGGATTTATACCTATTTTACCTGTTTATGAATTCAAATCAAAGGAGTCAGTTGTGGAAAAAGTTGAAAATGGTTTATACATCAGCGTGGACTACACGGGAACGCTGCAAAACGGTGAAGTTTTCGATTCCAGTCAAGGGGGCCAACCCCTTGAAGTGCAAATGGGCGTTGGGCAATTGATAGAGGGCTTTGAGAGGGAACTGATGGGACTGTCGTTAAGCGATAAAAAGAAGTTTACCCTGAGCCCGGAAGACGCTTACGGGCAAAGAGATGATAGCCACACCCGCGACTTTGCCAGGGCCGATTTTCCCCCGGAGATGGAACCGGCGGTGGGAATGACAATCGCGCTTCAAACTCCTGAAGGGCGTCAAATGCCGGCCCAGATTACTCACCTCGATGACGAAAAACTGTCCGTGGACCTTAACCATCCACTGGCCGGTGAATCGCTTACATTTGAAATTGAAGTGGTGGGCATCAGCAGTACGCCGACGCAGTCCCATGCCGGCTGCGGCTGCGGTTCGGGCTGTGATTGTTCTTCGGGCAGCTGTTAAATAATCCGCCTTCGGCGGCATATTTATTTTATGCTTCGCATATTTTTTATAGTTAAATCCCGTATGCTGCTTAGGCAATAATAAATGGGAAATAGGCAACTGCACCCCTTTTATGGGATGGCTGAAGCACCAAAAAGATATGGATGCAGGTATAATATAACACTGTAACCCATTACCCCAATTACAACCACAACGATATCACGGTAAATCGGGAATTTTCCCCCGGCTATTTCGGCGCCACGCCGGTTCGAAGACCATATGTCAAACAATGCGAAGACCCCCAAGCCGCCAAATAGAACAAGCGATGCCAAATCACCGTTAACCGCCATATGCGACAGCGCCCATAACGCCAGGCCCGTTAAGAAGGGGTGTCGCATGAAACGCTTCAGATTGGTGGGCATGTAGGCCGCCGGCAACAAAATCAATGCGATCAGCATTGTAAATTGCGTGACATGATATGCCCAACCGGGCGGATCCCAGAGCGGCACATGTGCAGCCCTGCCTTTGCCGATGATGATCAGGATTAAACCGACGAAAGCCGCACAGGAATATCCGCCCTTGTAAAAAGCTTCACCCTTCCACGCAATCAGTTTCTGTCTGAGATCCACGAATGTCGGGATCAGGTGAACCGCTATAAAAATAACCATCCCGAGTATCAGCAACAGCATATGTCACTCCGGTAATCCGTTCGAATTATCACCGGAATCTTGCATTAAAATTATTAAGAATTTGAAAGCCCCCCTTTTTCGCTGGAGGGCTCGTGCAATATTCAGGTATTAATCCATATCAATGTATCAGCGTCTTTCCAGCGATGCACCGTCAGCCGGGCCGCAGTATTGCGTGTGGTTTTGGGCGCCCCATACTTTTTTCTAAATTGCCGCTCCAGATGGGAGAATTGATCCGGAGAGCGCAGCTTGATGAAAACGGCGAAAAATTGATCCATGTAAAAAATCCCACCATTGATATCCCAAAAATGATCACCATAAATTGGTTGTCAATCCATTTGCCGGTGTGGATTCCGGTTGGCAAGATTTAGCTTTCAATTTTATTAAGTTTTTTTCCATTTTGCCGATGAATATTATGTATCATGACAAATCAAAAATTCGATTCCCTTCAGTTAACATCTTATAAGATAAAACTGAAGCACCAGGAGGTCCTATGAGGAAATTAGCCATTCTTTTAATATGCCTGGCCTTTTTGGGTTGTTCGCACGAGGTGACGGTCAAACCCACGGTTTCACCGGTTGCTTACCAACTCATTGATCACAAAGTAGATGGCAATATTGCCATTTTTGTTCACCCGGATCTGGCCGACTTAAATCAAGTCGTGAAGCCAAGGAGCCGCAATTGCAGCACCGTAAAGTTTCCGGTCGAAGCCGGTCAAAGCATTAAAGCCAGCCTGATTAAAACTGCCCAAGGTGTTTTTAAAAATTGCACAGCGGTGAATTCAGTTCCGCAGGACCACGGGTATGATGGAATATTGGCTGCGGAACTGTTGGATTTTGATGTCGATGTGAAATTCAATGATGGCCTTTGGAGCGGTACTGCCGAGTCATGGGTTGAAATGAATATCAAGCTCACATTCTATGACGCGAACCTGAATCCGGTCTGGCGCTCTGTTGTTGGATACACGAAAAAGGAGTTTTCAAAAGCCGGCGGGACCTGCAGCGGCGGTGCAATCGCAATCAGCAGCGGCATGGAACAGTGTCTGAAAAATATCTCCATCCAAATGGCAGAAAAAATTGCCGAATCCAGAAAAATTGAAACGGCCATTGCCCATTCCCGCGCAGTCAGCAAAAAATAAAGGGCCGATCCTGACCCGGGTAAACCAAGCAGGACCGCTGTCGGTCTTGCTTGGTTCATTTTGCTCAGCCTGATTCGTGAAGGAGGTCTAACATGAGCGAACCCAAAATAACCAAACCTGAGCAAAACTGCATCAGCGGTTGCATTACCAATCGACGTTGACCCTCAATCCGGCCTAAAATTTTTTTATCATTAGATTGACGAATTGAATAATCTTTAATAATAATAAGGATAAAGACAAAGCTTAGTCAAAATTATTTTGTAAAATACCCACCACCCAATGGTCCAATAAAAATTCCTAAAACATCCGCTCGGTGTGCGAAGCATCGTTTTCGTTTAAGTAAAGTGAAATCAAAAGTAAAAAGAGCTGTGATCAAGGGGAGCGTCTATGATTTCCAAGCGACGCAATAAGGGTTCAAAGGAGCAGAGATTTGACTCTGAAGGGTATGGGGATGATCTGCAGTGTGTTCAGGAAAAATACAAATCCATATTTGAGCGCAATTTGCATTGCATATACGTTCAGACTTTAAGCAATTGATTCGAATGTGAAAGTTCTTCTTTCCAGTGGGTACAGCATAGATGGTCAGGCAACTGAGATATTAAATCGCGGTTGCGACCGATTTATTCAAAAACCCTTTCGTCTGGATGAGTTGTCTAAAAAAATCAGGGCTATTTTGACTCCCTGAAAAGCTACCATCAGTGCCTGAATATATATTACTAAATCTTCTTCAGCATGAGGAAACCAACAGTCCGCTAAATGCGCCTGCGGGAAAGGCAGTGACATGGCACCAATCAAAGATCAACAACCGGACGACAGCATTCGCTTTCTGAAGCTGGCCGAAATCTTCGAAGCCCTGGCAGCACCCCACCTCAGGATTATTCTCGAACGGGGTACCGTTGAATCCTATCCTACGCCGGGCGGCATTTTGTTTCAGCTGGGGGATCCGGCAGATGCCCTTTATGTCGTAAAATCAGGAGTGATTGAAATCTGCCGGGCCCGGGGCGAAGGCGAGGCGCCTTCTGCTGTGGCTTACCTGGGAGAGGGCGACTCTATCGGAGAAATGGCCATCACCACGGGCTCGCCCCGCGGGTCGCTGGCTCGGGTTCCGCAAATGGCAGAGGTCTACAAACTGTCGAAACCGGCTTTCGAGGCGTTAATGCAAGAGATCCCGGAGTTTGCCACCTGCCTGCTGAGTGTCATGTCCGGGCGCCTGGAGGATCGACTGCGCAAGCAGCGCGTGGCCGCCCGCTATCAGCAACTGTCCGGAGATCTGCAATATTTCGACCTTGCAACGGTGATTCAGGCCCTGGCCGGGTCCGGCCGATCGGGCACCCTTACGATACGCAATTTCTCAGGCAATGTATTTGCTGCAATGTACTTCGACCTGGGTCGCATCCGGTATGCCAACCTGGGAACTTTAAAAGGTAGACAGGCCGTGTACCAGCTTTTTCTATCGCCGCTCCAGGCGTCGTTTATTTTCCGGGGCGGCCCACTGCCGGCCGACTTCACAGACGAAGAAGAGATCATGGTGTCCACTACGGGGCTGCTGATGGAGTGCGTCCATTTACAGGACGAGTTGCATGATTTGAAGACCGAATTCCCCGATGATCAACGCCATTTTAAGCTCAACATGAAAACACTGACCTGGCAAGATCCGGACACCATGGCTTTGGTGCGCCAGGTCTACGAATGCCTTCAACAGGAGGTCACCATCGCCCGGATGGTCCAACGAATTCCCTTCAACGAAGCCTCAATTTATATGGTGTTGTTGGAAATGCAACAGAAGGGAATGATTGCGTGAAAGCACGCTATTATTATGGTTACAATATTGTAGCGGCGGGTTTCACGATCCAGGCCTTATGTATTGGGGCGATGTTCGCCTACGGCGTTTTTTTCAAGGAGCTTCAGGCTGAATTCGGCTGGTCGCGGACAACCATAGCGGGTGCCTCGTCCCTGGCATTTATCATTATGGGTGCGGTTGGAATCCTTGCCGGCCGGCTCAATGACCGGATTGGCCCGCGGGTGCTTATTGTGGCTTCCGCCGGCTTTTTAGGGCTTGGCTACATGCTCATGTCTCGCATGCAATCCCCATGGCAGCTATACCTTATGTACGGTGGGCTGGCTGGAATCGGTTTCAGCACGCATGATGTCATCACGCTGTCTACCGTGGCGCGCTGGTTTGTAAAACGACGCGGCGTGATGTCCGGTATCGTCAAAGTCGGCACAGGCTTCGGTCAGCTTCTGGGGCCGATGATTGCCACTTTGCTGCTGTCCATTTTCGGTTGGCGTAATTCCAACTTAATTATCGGCACAGTAATCCTGGCTTCGCTTGTGGCCGCAGCACAGGTGATGCGACGAGATCCTCGGGGCATGGGGCTGCTGCCCGACGACGACGGCGATATGGCTGACGGCCAGGCGGCAGCGGTCGAGGAGCCGGGGTTTTCCATGAAAGAAGCCGCCCGGATGAAACAATTCTGGATCATCTGCATTGCCCAGTTTGTCGTCTTATGCTGTTTATTGACAGTCGTCGTGCATATCGTGCCATACGCCCGGGATTTTGGTCTGGCTCCGGCATATGCCGCCGGTGTGCTGTCGGCGATCGGCGGCGTGAGCATCCTGGGCCGTATTGTGATGGGTGCCGCCAATGACCGGATCGGTGGCAGGCGCGCGTTGATCATCTGTTTAATTGTGCTGTTTTGCAGTTTTGTCTGGTTGCAGTTAGCCACAAACGTCTGGATGCTGTTTCTTTTTGCCGTGGTTTACGGTTTTGCCCACGGCGGGTTTTTCACCGTGGTATCACCCATGGTGGCGGAGTTATTCGGCACCGGCTCGCACGGATTGTTGTTCGGGGTCATACTGTTCAGCGGAACACTGGGCGGTGCGGTCGGTCCGCTGATGGCCGGCTGGACCTTCGATGTAACCGGAAGCTACCGGATGGTTTTTCTCGTGCTTTCCGTGCTGACGCTGATCGGTTTTGTGCTGATGATTTTGCTGCGACCCATTGCTGCCCGCGAGGCCGGCAGGTAATATCCCTTCATAGCCAAATCGATATTGTATTAATATTGGCAACTCAAATTTCGGCCCGGATTCTTAATTATGGAATCCATTAACTATACTAGGAATTTAATCCCATATTTTTCAGCCTTTTGTTTCACATCGCTATACCGTTTTTAAATCGCATAGTCGCATAACTAAATGAAATAAATTATAATAATTGTCGAATGCCTCTTCTGGCACAAGCTTTGTATTGTCATGGTTGTGTATAGCTCGGAGGTGCCGCATGACGAACCAGGAGAGGCTTGCCCTTGCTGATAGGGTTCAGAAAAATATTCAAAAAACATTTATCCAGTATCAGATTATTCGCAGAAAAGAGCAGATTGAAAAAGAATATAATCGTGATAGTGATGGCCGAAAAAATTAAAAGTTACGTTCCTTCCTGATTTTGTCATAGCTTTCATGAATCTCTTGAAATCGCTTCGAGGCGAAATCGATAAACTCTTCCGGCAGTCCTTTGGAGATAATCGTATCGGGATGAAAATCTTTGACAAGTTTCTTGTAATTGGATTTGATTTCCTCCTTGGAAGATTCGGGTGTGCAGTTTAATATTTTGTAATATTTACCAAAATCCGTGAAGTAGACCGCTTTTATATCTTCAAATTGTTGGTTGCTGACCCTAAAAATATCTGTTATTTTTTTAAGGGCGGTTTCCTCGGCCGGGTGGAATTTGCCGTCAGCCGCAGCGATCTGGAAAAGCAGGTCTAAAAAGGATAAAAGCAACGCCGGCTGTGCCCCAACAGCCTGGTACAATTGAATTGCAAAATCCTCTATCGAATACTGGGAATCCTTCGCCTCGTTGAAAATCTGGCGGGCAAACTGTTTTTCTCTGCCCGCCATCGGCAAGCCGTTGATAAAACCATCGACAACGGCAATCTCTTCCCGGGTTACCACACCATCGATTTTTGAGAGTTTGCCCAGAATTGAAAACAAACTGATGAAATAGGTGGCCTGGGTCTGCTCCGCCTGTCCCAGCCGGGGTCCCTGGGATGAGTCGATAGCCCGGCCGGCACCATCGATTCTTTTGTCTACCAGATGATGCCCCAATGCGGCACCGGCAATAGCGCCCAGCGGTCCACCCAAAAACAGCCCCAATGTTCCAAAAGTAATTTTCCCGAACCAGCCCATATAATATCTCCTTATCGTCTTTTTGGCTATTAATACGTTATTAATACTCTCCGATCAAGCCTTAACACGACATTCATCTATATTGTTGCAGCCTCTCTAACTTTGAATCAGGTTAAATTATACTGGCATTTATCCGCAGTTTAAGTTAACCCTAACGGAGCATTTACAACCGGACGCTAAAAACTCCGCCTTGAAAAATAACGATTACAGCAATGCGACAACCCCGTTTTTACATGGCCCCTATGAGGGGATTTACAGACCACCTGTTCCGGAACTCGTTTGCAGACCATTTTGGCGGTTTTGACCTGGCTGTTGCGCCCATTATTGCCAGTAAAAGAGATAATAAGATCAAGAAAACCTACGTCAAAGATGTATTGCCCGAAAACAATACCCGACTGCCGGTCGTTCCACAGATTCTGAGCAAAACAGCGCGGGATTTAATCGTCCTTGCCAATTATCTGAAATTTTCAAAATGCTGTCTCGACGCTTTAATGGGGTAAACCGGTGGATGATCGGACGCTGGTGTCTGGCCAATCCATTACTGCCCCTTATCATAAAAACGGGCAAAGATGACATCCGGGACAAACTCCAACCGATGAAAAAATTCCATGCAGCGTTGTTTGAGGCCTACAGCGGGGTTTTGGATGGTCCAGCCCATGTTTTAAACAAGATGAAAGGACTGTGGCATTACTTTGCATTGCCGATTACAGATTGCGAAAAAAGTATGCAAAAAATCAAAAAACGATCCGGCCCGACCAGTACCTGGATCAGGCTAATTTGTTTTTTGAGACAGACGCCAGGTTGAAATAAGATCTTATTGTTGTGTGCCACAAATCCAAAAATATCGAACAGGATACCTAATTCAAACTATGAGTATTGTTCGGATTTGAGTTTTGGAGTTTGGGATTTATTTGGAATTTGTAATTTGAGATTTGGAATTTATTCGATATCATTTTAGCCAGGAGTGCATAATTAATTCGAGTATCGTGAAACATCTGAAATCAGATATCCCGCAACGCGGCCTTCCCGTAGAAGCGGTCCTTGAGGATTTGCAAAAAGCGCTGTGCGACAATGCCGCTGCTGTGCTGCAGGCTCCACCCGGGGCCGGCAAGACAACCTGTATTCCCCTGTCCCTGCTAAACGCATCCTGGCTTGGGGGGCGTAAAACTTTGTTGCTGGCTCCGCGCCGCCTGGCTGCCCGGGCGGCGGCCGGGCATATGGCCGATCTCCTGCAAGAAAGAGTGGGGCAGACGGTCGGCTACCGGGTCCGGTTGGATAGCCGCGTCAGTGCTGCAACCCGCATCGAAGTGGTTACCGAAGGGGTGCTGACGCGGATGCTGCAAAGCGATCCAGCTTTGGATGGGGTCGGCCTGGTGATTTTTGACGAATTTCACGAGCGCAGTCTGGATGCTGATCTGGGACTGGCCCTGTGTCTCGATATGCAGGGCGTGCTGAATCAAGAGCTGCGGCTGCTGATCATGTCCGCCACCATCGAAACCGCACCGCTAGCCGCACTGCTGGACGATGCGCCGGTGATCACCTGCCCGGGGCGGTCGCATGCGGTTGAAACCCGCTATGTGGGTCGCCACACACCCGATTTTTCCGGCGCTGGCATCGGTGCTGCCGTGCTGTCAGCTGCCCGCAGTGAATCGGGCAGTATTCTGGTATTTTTGCCCGGTGCCGCTGAGATCCGTCAGGTGGCGCGGTTGCTGGAGAAAGCCGGGCTGGGTTCGGATTGGATCATTGCGCCACTATTCGGGAACCTGCCGCGCAGCAGTCAGGACCAGGCCATTGAGCCGGCGCCCGGCGGAAAGCGCAAAATCGTGCTGGCCACGTCCATCGCTGAAACCAGCTTGACCATTGAGGGTATCCGGGTGGTGGTGGACAGCGGCTGGCAGCGGGTTCCGCGTTATGATGTGCGCAGCGGATTGACCCGGTTGGTCACGATCCCTGTATCACGGGCATCGGCTGACCAGCGGCGGGGCCGGGCCGGCCGAATCGGCCCGGGGATCTGCCTGCGATTATGGTCCCATCGGATACATCACACGTTGCCTCCAGCCCACAAGCCTGAGATCCTGGAGGCCGATCTGGCCGGTCTGGCCCTGGAACTGGCGATCTGGGGAGTGGCCGATCCCAGCCGGTTGCGCTGGCTTGATCCACCTTCCACCGGTGCCTATGACGGTGCCTGCCGATTACTCCAATCCCTTGGCGCGCTGGATGACGACCGCAGGATCAGCGATCACGGAAGCCGGATGGCGGCCCTGCCTTTACATCCCCGGTTGGCGCATATGATGCTGGCGGCGGACAGCCTCGGCCTGGGGGGGATCGCATGTGATCTCGCAGCCTTGCTCAGTGAACGTGATGTGGTTCGGTTTAATCCCGGCCGGAGCGATGCCGATATGCGTATCCGGCTGGATCTGGTGCAGGCGGCACGCCGCAAACGAACCCCGGCCTATCCGGATGCCACCATTGATTTTTCCGCCGTCCGCCGGGTAGTCCGGACGGCGGATCATTTGCGCCGGAGCATGGGCGGCAGAGTCGCTGAATGTGATGCCGCATCCATCGGCCGGCTGCTGGCCTGGGCTTATCCGGACCGGGTTGCCCGGCGGCGTCCGGCAGGCAGGGGAACGTTTTTGTTGGCCAACGGCCGGGGTGCGGTTCTGGATCCGGTTGAGCCTCTGGCGGCCGAGGCGTTTGTGGTTGCGGTCGAACTGGACGGTAATCGGCGCAACGCGCGCATATACAGAGCGGCGGCCTGCGATCTGGATATTCTTATGGAGCAGTTTGCCGAACAGATCCATTGGGCGGAAACAGTGGCGTGGGATCCGCAGCGCCGGGTGGTTGCGGCACGGCGCGACTTAAAGCTGGGCGCTCTGACATTGCGAAGCGAGCCGCTGACGACGCCCGCCTCGCATCAAGTTCTGGCGGCACTGCTTGAAGGTATCCGGCAGCAGGGCCCCGATTGCTTGCCATGGACACGGGCCCTCAGACATTGGCAGAATCGCGTCTGCTTTTTGCGAAGACTGGCCGAAGTTCAGCAGCAGTGGCCGGATGTTTCTGATGACGGCCTTACAAAAAATCTGGCGCAATGGCTGGCACCTTACCTGACCGGAATATCCCGGCTGCGCGACCTGGCTCGAATTGAATTGAAAAAGGCGCTGGCCAGTATGCTGTCCTATCAGCAGCGTCGGCTAGTGGACGAATTGGCCCCGAGTCACCTGACGGTGCCCAGCGGTTCGCGGATCCCGATTGATTATTCAGGTGATGTGCCGGTGCTGGCCGTGCGTCTGCAGGAAATGTTCGGCCTATCCGAAAATCCGGCTGTAGCCGGCGGCCGTCAACCCCTGCAGATTCATTTGCTTTCGCCGGCCGGTCGTCCGGTGCAAATTACACAGGATCTGGCGGGATTCTGGCAGACCGGCTATGCCGAAGTGAAAAAAGAACTGAAAGGGCGCTATCCCAAACATTATTGGCCGGACGACCCGCTGCAGGCACAAGCCACAGCGCGGGTGCGGCCGCGAATTATGACCTGATCGTAGAAGAAACTGTCGTTTCATATAAGGGAGTATTCAGGCGATCGAACCTGATGCTTTTCGTACTCGTCCGCGTTCTCGTGCTCGTCGCTGTGAGTCGGAATTTTATCGAGGACGAGGGACGCGTACGACGACGACGTCCGTACTTTGTAACCGCGTGCGGAATAGATTATGTTGACCAACTCCATTGTACTCGTCGTACCACCCACTCTTTAAAGCCATTGGATCTTTTTGAGTCTGCTGGATTATGGCTTTGAATTGTTTGCGGGGGATCGGTTCGCGGAGGGTCAATAGGTCGAGCAGTGCCAGAATGGGAGCCTCGTACCAGTGCCAGCCCAATCGCGTTGCAGCTGTGTGAAGCTCTGATCTTGAAACATTGCCGTCATGGTCCAGATCAAGCAGATCAAAAAACGAATCAGTTATCATTATGATTCTTGCCGTGCAAATCCCGCCACGGCGGGATTGCAAGTTCAAGCCAGGCGCTATGCGGATGGTAGTTGACTCAGGCGGCTCCTGGCAAGGTTCTATTCCATGTCAAATTCTTTGAAATCAAACCAGTAACCGGTTTTACTCATGTAGTCCAGCTCGAACTGGACCGCATGGATGTGATTGTTTTCGATCTCCAGAAACCGCGCGAACAATGCCCGGCCTACGGCCGCCAATTCATCAACCATTTTGCGGTAGAAGTCACTGGTTTCGATTTCTGCTTTCAGCGCTTTGCTTAGCATCTGCTTTCGGATACCGTGAAAATCTTTTGCCACCAGCGATTCGACCTTGGCCGCTTCCTGATTGATGGTATCCAGGGAAGGAATTGCAGAATCCAGTTTTTCGGAATCGATCTGCCCGGTTTTTTTTAACTGCTCCAGAGTATGTTGAAGGTAATCAATATGATGCTGTTCGTCATTACCCAGAGCTTCAAAGATTCTTCTGCCGGCCTCGTCATTTACAGCAGCTTCGGCTTCCCGATAAACATCACGAATCTTAACTTCATTCTCAATGGCCGTTTTGATCGCATTTTCGAGTGTCATTTTAATCGCTCCTTTTGCTTATCCCGGCTGATACCTGAATTTTAGTGCAAAAATTAAATGATAACATAATATTAAATACCGGGATAATCAACACCCGGTTGTCGCCCTAGCGGATATAAATTGTTCTGCCGTCAATAAATAATCCTTCCCATTTGGCTCAGAATTTCCTACAAAAGAACCTGAATTGATATGCATGTAATTAATTAGGTAACGAATATGGCAAACATAACGCGGTTCAACGAACAAAACCCGGATCAGTGGAAACAGCAAAACGAAGAAATTCTTCAAAAAGTTCATGATGATGCCCTTAAAGCAATAATCTGTGGCATCTTAAATCTGCACGAACTTGAACATACCGGTGAGTGGAAAAACGCCGGCCGGCGTCTTGATTACTCCAATTCAACGTTTGAAGTATATCTTCAGCATCATACGACATGGTCCCTTAAAGATTTTAGGTTGCTCGAAGAGGCTGTTTTTGAGCACTTTGATGAATTAAAAAGAAATGGGTTAGGCAGCGTGTTACAGCGGCTGAAAAGATTGAAAAAGGAGCCCAATCCCCTGCAGGAGCGAAGACGAAAACAGAGGCGATAAAGTATTTTACCCAATTCCGTAAAGCTTGCCCGACAGCTCTTCGTCGAACGGTTCTCCCCGGATCAATGCACTGACAATCACGCAATACGATGCGCTGAGAGCCACAACAAAGGGATCGATCTGAGTCAGCCGAATGTTTCTTGCAATCAACTGCGCGCCTTCGGTTGGCGACAGCGCATACCTTGCGGCAAGCACTATCGCGCGTTCTGCCCCCTCGCTGGTGTCGGAATAATCGCCGGTTTGTCCCCAGGGCTTTTCATTCCGGACCCGGGCCTGGTAGAGTTCTCGGATCGACTGGTTGGTATATCCGCCGGGGCCGGCGTACGAGGAACCGTCCATCTGTTGCAGGAATTTTTCATCCAGCTGCCGGGTAAAATCGGCCTCGTCGTATCCATTGTTTTCCACGACAGATCGCAGCAGATCAAGGGTGATCAGGCCGGTCTGGCATAAATTGCCGGCCTTGAGGCCATCATGATAGCGCCCGGGTTTCGGATCGGTGTATCCGTCGATCCAGGGGCCGAAATGCCTTCTCATCTGGTTAAGATCATAGTACCAGTGCGGTCCCAACCCCAGAGCATCGCCGATCAGGGCCCCTGCCACAGCGCCCGCCGCCCGGTCCTTGATTTTACCCTGTTCCATCATGTATCACCTCGCATTCTCCCTCACGTTTGATCGGGCATTATTTGCCCATGAATTATACTAAGACTTCCTGAGAACTATTCAACACCATATATCCTAAGGATTAAGTTGGCAGCACTACCGGTGAGTGTGCTTCTGGTGCTTACCGTTTCATGTCAAAAAAAGAATGTGGCAGTCGAAAATGGAATGGATATAAGGGCCGCAGTGAGATTGGATACCTCACTGCGGCCCTGTTCTTTTCAGAAATGCGATTTCTCATTTTGCGGGTTTATCGTATGAAAACTGCAGCCTTGTCGAACCGATTTCGATAATGTCAGAATCTGTGAGAAGCGTTGAATCGCCGACTGTGATATCATTGATTTTGGGTTTGGGCAGCCCGCCGATGTAATTGAAGTAAAAACCAGCGGGCTCTTTGCTGATGGTAGCTGATGTTGGATCCAGTAGAAAACCTTTAACCACAATGTCAGAAGTTGGATGTTTTCCGATGGTGGTGATTTTACGCGTCAGCTCAATTCGGCCGTTGCCCCCGGCTAAATAGGTCAGGGTGCCGTCGGTTGCTTCTTTTTTACGATGGGTTGTGGGTCCCGATGTTTGGGGTTCAACCTCCTTCACAGCGCCGCGGCTTTGGCTCTTGTCCCAGAACCTTACCACATTGATACTCTTGTGCGAGGTGCTTTTTTTCATCATCCTGCGGTGCTGGGATGAATTCATGACTAATGTGTCATCATCCTTATCCGTTTTCCTATTGAGTGTTGGTTCTTTTTTACGTTGTTCAAAGACGAGGGAATGATCCCCGATGTTGATAACATCTCCATGTTCAAGCCAGTGGGTGTTGACGAGTTGCTCATTGACAAAAGCACCATTCTTACTCTGCAGATCAATCAGCACAAACCGTTCACCCAAAGAGTCAATTTTGGCGTGGTGACCAGAAACAACAGGATCATCAATTACCACGTCATTATCCTGACGCCGTCCAATCGTTATTGAAACGCCATTGCGAAGCTGATAGTCTCCAAGTGGCTTATTTTTGAATATTAAGGTTATTGTCGGCATTTTCCTGCTCTTGGAAAAATGTACATTAGACCGGCTATATTTCCCTCTGATCAGCGTGTTTAAAACAGTGGGAGCCCTTCTTTCGCATCATCTAAATCATATAATACTTATCGATTTCCGTCAAGATTTTAGGGTGTTGGATTATTGATATCCCTTTGAAATAACAATAGATATGATCCGTCACAATAGCCTTTCAACTATAATACGGAATTCGCGAAATCGAAACCAAATTTTTATCATGATACCCTATTATTGACAGCCAAAAAGATTGATATCCATCTGCGAGCAGTCTATATTATTGACAGGCCTGACTTATTTCAATAAGTGGCATCTCAGCTTCATGCCGAAAGCCGGAAATTGGCCCTAAAATAGCATCGGGTGGCAAAATACATGCCAGAGCTAAACGAAGAGCAAAAAATGATTCTTGCGACGGTAAGGAAAATTGCCCGTGAGGTAGTCAAACAGCGGGCGGCTAACTGTCTAGATAAATTCCATCAACAGACTTGCCTTTGAATTCAGGCTGCAAGCATCTAAGTAGGATAAGGAGCGTTGTTAATGGATGGAAGGAACCGGCGGGATATAAGACCCGGAATAGAAGTTGACATCGTGCTGAAAAAGGACCAGCGCACCGGCAAACTGACCCGGGGCGTTGTCAAGGATATTCTCACCAAATCTGCCAATCATCCCCATGGCATTAAGGTCCGGCTGGCTGATGGACAGGTGGGCAGGGTCAAAGTAATCCATGATTTTACTCAGGATTGACATTACCGAAATAATAGGAATATTTGAATATGTTTTTTTCTAATTCAAGGCAACCATATCCCCTTAACCGAGCACTGGAGGTTTTGAGCTGTGAGCACCGAGCCTAACAAAATTATCTACTCTATGATCCAGGTCAGCAAGTTCTATGATGGAAAGCCGATCTTAAAAGACATCTCACTGTCTTACTTTTACGGGGCTAAAATCGGTGTACTCGGCTTGAACGGCGCCGGCAAAAGTTCCCTGCTGCGCATTCTGGCCGGAGCGGATAAAAACTTCAACGGTGAGACGATTCCCTCTCCGGGTTACACCATTGGCTATCTGGAACAGGAACCGCTGGTGGATGTCGATCTGACCGTGCGACAGGTGGTTGAGCAAGGGGTGCAGGAAGCGGTTGACCTTCTCAAGGCGTTTGAAGAAATCAACTTGAAGTTTGCCGAACCCATGAGCGACGATGAGATGGACAAGCTCATCCAGGAACAGGCCCGGGTTCAGGAAAAGCTCGATGTAATGGACGCCTGGGATCTTGAGGCACGCCTGGAAATGGCCATGGATGCCCTGCGCTGTCCGGCGGGAGCCACACCGGTCAAGGTCCTTTCAGGGGGCGAGAAGCGCCGGGTAGCCCTCTGTCGCCTGCTGCTGAAAAAACCGGACATTTTGCTGCTGGACGAGCCGACCAACCACCTCGATGCGGAGAGTGTCGCCTGGCTTGAGCAGCACCTGCAACAGTATCCGGGAACCGTCATCGCCGTTACCCATGATCGCTATTTTCTCGACAACGTGGCCGGCTGGATACTCGAACTCGACCGTGGTGAGGGGATCCCCTGGAAGGGGAACTATTCCAGCTGGCTGGAGCAGAAGCAGGAGCGTCTGCGGCGTCAGGAAAAAGCCGAAAGCACCCGACAAAAGACCCTGCAGCGCGAATTGGAGTGGATCCGCATGTCTCCCAAAGGACGCCATGCCAAGAGTCAGGCCCGGATCAACGCTTATGAAAAACTGATCTGCCGGGAAGCGCCGAAGCAGGAAACCGACCTTGAACTTTATATTCCGCCGGGACCCCGATTGGGTGATGTGGTTATCGAGGCTGAGCACGTCAGCAAAGCTTTTGACGAACGACTGTTGATTGAAGACATGAGCTTTCGTCTGCCCCCCGGTGCCATTGTCGGTGTCATCGGCGCCAATGGCGCCGGTAAGACGACCCTCTTCAATATGATCATCGGTCAGGAAATTTCCGATTCCGGTACAATCCGGGTAGGAGACACGGTCAAGCTTGCTTATGCCGACCAGGATCGAGAACTGGATGCTGACAAGTCCATCTGGCAGGAGATCAGCGGTGGTAACGAACAGCTCGAGCTTGGCAACCGGATGATCAACTCGCGGGCCTATGTCGCCCGCTTCAACTTTTCAGGGACCGATCAGCAGAAAAAGGTGGGATCAATCTCCGGTGGACAGCGCAATCGGGTACACCTGGCCAAGATACTCAAGAACGGCGCCAATGTTATTTTGCTGGACGAACCGACCAATGATCTGGATGTCAACACGCTGCGCGCCCTGGAGGAGGCTTTGGAGAACTTCGGCGGGTGTGCCGTGGTGATCAGCCACGACCGCTGGTTCCTGGACCGTATCGCCACGCACATTCTGGCCTTTGAAGGCGACAGCCGGGTGGTTGTTTTCCAGGGCAACTGGTCGGAGTACGAGGCCGACCGCAGAAAGCGCCTGGGCACTGAAGCCGACCGGCCGCACCGCATCAAGTATCGCCAGTTGACCCGTTAGTTTTGTGACCCGCCTTGGATTTTCGGCTCTGATTTTCCGAAAGGGTGTGCAAGAGGGAGTGCAGAAGGAATTTATGAATGCTCAAAGATATTATCAGCGAGTGGTTGATCGCTTAAAAAATTGTTATCAATTCAGCCATTTTCTCATTGCCGCGGGTAATGAACTGGCGGACGAGGTGCCGGATCCGATTTTTCCTGCCATCGCCGAACCGGTTGATCAGCTTGAAAAAATTACTGTTCAAAGAGGGCTTCAGGTCCATATTCCGGTTATCGGAGAAAGGTCCCGGTCTGTGCTCATGCCACTCGATTTAGAAATCTTCATGGCCGGAGAAAATCACAAACTGTATGAAGACAAGAAAACCCAACGGAAATATTTCGAACAGGTCTTGCCTGCCATCCATTTTTTAGAAGACCTCTTGCGCTCAAGGGGGATTCCTTATCTTTTGGATTACACGCCCTCCGGCGGCCATATCCTCTTCCAAAACCTTTTAGGATACCGCGCGACCGACAAATTGGAGCAAATCGGTTTTCTGGAGGAAGACCTGATTAAGGCTTGCAGGTATGTTGATCCCCATGACATCAGACGCTGGTACGGAATTTCACTGAATGCTGCCTCTGTGTTCAGTGGGCTCACCAAGATTGCGGAATATATCTCTCTTCTCACCATGAAGAGGTTTCAGGGTAATGAGTCTAATGGATTACTCCCCGTTGCAATTGCCGACAGCTACGATCGCTGTATCAATTTTGACAACTCCTGGAGTGAAGGTTCTCCGTTTATGCGTTGCATTCGAAGCCCTTTCAGCCTGCACAAAAAAAATCAGGAAAAACACGGTCAATACAATCAACCACCCCTGGTCGATGTTGTCGGGACCTACTTTGATGGAAGGGTTGCCAGCGAAGAAGCCGATCTGGATCTAATCCTGGACTGCATGTGGGATCTGGAGAAGGCCGCAGACCGCACACAGCGGTTTTCCGGTTACATCCCCTGTTCCAATGAATCTTTAATCGATTTTATCGGGGAATACGAATCATCCGACCTCCACCGGTTTCACCAGGATTTTGAAAGTCAGGAAGACATGGCCAGAGGATATGCTCTGGAGAACGCCCGCCAAGAGGAAAACCTCCCCGACTGGACGAAACACATCCTCTACGACCCCAATCCCTCGGCACTTCAACCGCAAAAATTAATGGGATTGGTCTATGATTTTCTGATCCACGCACACTGGAAACCCAAACATATTGCCAACATTTTGCGGGATATATATCAAAATCCCTCTTTCAACTGGACCCAGGATTTTATGAAGTATCCGGCCGAAGAGAAAGCCAATTACTGGGCCAGAACTTACAGTACAGTGGCACTTTGGAAAACCGGCCGGCTAAGTGTCTAATTGCCCCAGAAGCTGCCACCCAAGGGTTCACGAAGAAATAATCTTCACAATTTTGGAAGTTGCGGCGCGCGGCGGGCAAGATGCGGAAGCACAGGAATATCCAGCATATTGGCAGGAAAAATCGTCAAAACCAACGTGATAATAATCGTTTTGTATAACCCTGAACCCATAAATTATATCCGCCTGTCCGATGAGCGTTGCACTCATTGCATGATTGTCTATTTATCACTGATATTGCGTATAATGTATCGGCATCTTGCAGTAAAACTTAAGAAGGTGTAATATGCCGAAACACCGTATTCCAGATGATTTGCTCAAAAAATGTTGGGGTGGAATCAGGGGCAGGAGGGAACGTCCTAAAGCTGCCTAAAACTGTGTTCGCGATGGCTTCTGAATTCTGACATCCCGGTTCAGCTTGACTTAAAGCGGGGCTATCGTTATTATAGAAACATGACCATGGTGAGCGTATGTCCGCAAATGAGCTAAAATTGGTCCTGATCGTAAATGACGAAAAAAACCAAGCGTTCTATAAAAACCATCTGTCTTCCTATGATGATATTGCACTGGAAGTTTACCCCAATTTTATTGACTTCAGAAATCAAAGCCATGGGAAACTGTATTCAGGATTTCTAGTCGATATTCGAACTCTCATCAAATCCTCCAGCGGCGAAAAACTTTTATTTTCGCACCTGCTGCAGCACTTTCCAGTAATGCGGGTGACTAAGAAACCGGGTTCGGATTCATTCTCGGGTCTATTGGAAAGTAAGAGTTTAGGTCGCTTAAAAGGCCAGGCGCTCCTTGACGCATTCATTAATGACCTCTGCCGTAAAAATCAGCCGCGCGACATACCTTCCGGCAGGCAGCAGGGAACATTCCGCAGTGTCTATTTGTATTATTCAGACAATTTCCAGCAGGAGCCCGAAAAAGCAGTCATTGAAAATCTTACGATCAAAAGTTGTTTTGTGGTGACCAACGAGAAGTGCTCCAAAGGATCCCAGATTTGGCTTGTATTTACAGAAATGAAAGAACAAACACCGATCCTGTGTGAGATAAAATGGGCCAAACCGTGGACTGTCGGCAGCCTATATCTTCCCGGTTGCGGTGTATCATTTATAGGGATCATGGATGAACAGATCGAGGAGCTTTCGCAATTAATCAAGAATTGATATTAAATATCCTGGAATTCTTCGGCAATTGTTTGAACTGATTCTATGACGTCAACCAGTAAAAAATCCAGCTCTTCTTCCTGGAAGCCAAGAGATTCAAAAGCATCTCCTTCCATCTGATAACTTAAATCGTTGATACTGGTTCCCATACCGCTCATCTTGGCGAAATAGTCGGCCACATGCAGGAATAGGGCCATCTCGTTTCCATCTGAGTGGGACGGACGGTGATGCCACCGGATGGCCTGGGTGATTGAATCGGGGATGATCCATTTTTTACAAATGTTCCCGGCAATTTCAGAGTGGTCAAGCCCCAGCAGGTTTCTTTCAGCATCAAGGAATGTGTGTTCTCCAACCGCCATGAAGGTCTCGACCTCATCTTTCCTTTCAAGAACATATTCATCCAGCACAATTTTGCCTGAATCATGGATTAGTCCTGCCACAAAGGCGTCATTGGCCAGGCCAGGCTTTACCCTGTCAGCTAAAAATTGGGCTCCAAACCCCACAGCCAGAGAATGCCTCCACAGATCACCGGAATCAAAACCGTAGCCTTTTAATTCCTGGCCCATAAGATTTGAAATTCCGGCCATCGTGATAACCTCACTCAGTGTTTTCAGCCCGAGTAATACTGCGGCATGCTTCACAGTTGCGATTTTACCACTCACCCCGTAATAAGCGGAATTTCCGAGCCGCAACACCTTGGTAACGATGGACTGATCTTTTTCAAACAGATTAACCAGGTCGTTGATTCCCGCATTCGGATCCCCCATAACCTCGCGAGCCTTGATTACAATCTGCGGCATTGGTGGCAGGTCTTCCATTTTTCGCAATATTATCCTTTTCAGGGCCGTGCCGCTGGAAGGCTGCGCGGGGAGGGCTGTTGACAGACTTGACGAAGCCTGACGCTTAACCTTAACGGAGGTTGACCTTAAATCCAGTTCGATAGTGATTAAACCTTTCTGGCAAGCCGGGCAGTCAAACTGAATTTGTTTCTCATATTTTTTCAGGCGTTCGTCAGGTATTTCAAAAACTTTTTGGCATTCCGGGCACTTGACGTCCATCGATCTTTGTATTCCATCCTTTAAGGCTGACGGTTGTCTATGATAACAACTAGGCCGGCTGGAGAACAATTGCAGGTTTTAAGAAGCCCCAAACAATATTCGCTGATTGATACGCGATTCATATCCAGTTTACCTTGCAGGGCGCAAAACATCAAGAATTTTATAGGTGCGACAGGTGACGAGCGGGGTATGCCCGGTGGTTGAGCTACTCTAATCGGGAAGTTCCAAAAAAAGGAAAAAAAAACGGTTACCAGGTTTTTCCGGTTACCGTTTTTAGGAGGAGAACAGATGAAGAAATTATTAGGCTGTCATTAGTTAATGCAAAACCTTTGCCAAATTTGTAAAAAAAATTAAAAAATTAGAAATAAAAAAGTTTTTAGTATAAAATTCAAATAGTTAAAAATTTCAATGGCAAAGAGAGCGCCTAACACAGCTCTGCTTGAGGCGCTCATTTACCGGCCTGCGGGTTCATATTTATTAACCGATTTAGGTGATTTTTTACGAACCTGTTGATATTAGGGCGATTTATTGATTGTGGGTGAAGTTCAAAATTATGAACCCTGATTATATCGCTCAAGATAATTGAAGGTAACTATCTAAAATTTATTCCTTTCCTTTGGTTCACACTTTTAAACCGCGGCTTAAAAGCATCCCTGAAATATCAGAATCAATTACGCTTGGCCCGAATGGGCCGTCAATTTTTCTATCTATCTTTTGAGTACTCGAATCCAGCGCCATACGTTTAAAAGTCCGATCAGGGAACTTGCCACGTATGTCAGCGCACAGGCAATCAGGATTTTTCGGGCTGCCGGGATATCCTCCGGAGGGATATAGCTGCCGGATGTCAGCATTGGAAGCGCACGCTTGAAGCTGGCATCAAACTCGGTGGGCAGGGTCAGAAGGTGGACCAGTAACGGAATACATAGCGTGGCAAAGCCGCCAACTAACATCAGGATACCGACGGACGGCGCCCGGGTGATACCGGCCAGCACCGGAACCGCCACCATGATGATGGCCCCAATCCGTTCCAGCTTCTGAGCCGTGCCGATCATCCGGGTACGGGTTTTAAGCGGTTTGTAGCCGCTTTGGTCCTGGATGGCGTGTCCAACCTCATGGGCGGCCACCACTACGGCTGTGAGGGTTTTGCGTCCACATACGTTTTTCGTCAGGCGGATGGTTTTCCCTGCCGGGTCATAGTGGTCACCGGTATCAGTCATCTCCACGCTAACCTCGTTTAAATTCAGACGCGCCAACACCATCCGGGCCAGATCGATTCCGCTCCCCGAGAAATATTCCTGTCGGTTGTAGCGGTTTAATACGTGCCTGGCCCACAGGTGAGGTCCGAACAGGACGGCGATGGCAATAATGATAAGGTAAACCATGATTTTTTATAGAATAGATCTTTTCCCGTTTTTTATACCCAATATTCCACTATTCCATCATTGGATGTGGCTTCCCAACGTGGATGGCCACAAAAGAAACTATAATTCCAACAAATTGTAGAATTTCCGAGACGTTAAATGATACCGTTGTATGTCATTTTCTGGAAACAGGTTTTCCGGGTGGCCTCTCCCCAGCGTTTTTGTTCCGTAAGCAGTTGAAAAAAAAGCTCTCCGTCTTTCACCACTCGTCCACCCACAACATCAACACCCCGGTTAAAAAGCGGGTCCGGGAAATATCCCGCCGTCGGACCGATGATCGAGACCAATGCATCCGGTGCGCAGTGGCCAAGCATCTCGTCCAGTGAATTGTTTAAAATAGTGGTACTGGTGCATAACACTTTATTGCAGGTGTTCAATTTTGTCGCGTCCATGGTAATCGGCAGTTCAGGATATTTTTGAATTAAATCCTTTTTTTTTTCAATAACAACCAGATTCGCACCGGTTTTCTTAATGGATTTAATCAACGGGAAGAACAAACCGACCATACCGAGTTTGTCAGCGGCGGATACTGACAGCAGTCCCAGCGAATCGGTTGCTGAATCAACCGGGAAATCAGTTTCCCGCATAACATGCTGGCAGATCGCGTTGATGGCTGCCAGGCTGATCATCTCTTTGACCGGATCGTCATTGCCGAACTCCAGTGCATATCCCCGCGGGCTTTGCCCGACAAAACCCGACGGCTGCAACGCCATGTATTCTTCCTCTTTATCATCCGCTAAAAGAACATAGCTGATCCCCGTCGCTCCTCCTGCCAGTCTGAGGGCCATAAATTCGGCTTCCTTCGGCTGACCGCCTTGATAGAAAGATGGGAAGAACGTGGCTTCAATTGTCGGAATGCGGTATTTTGCCGTTAAGGCCGTTACCATCAATCTGAATTCAGCTTTAAGGCTCATGATGATTCCTCGATTCCATTATAAATCGTGTCGCTACTCCCGGCCGGCACAATATTATTTCTGACAGCCCCCGTGGCCTTCTTCCTCCTGAATACGGAATGTTTGTGCGCCTCCTGCAATTATACATAAGATTGATTTTCCGACGGCCAATGTCAACTGATTATTGACTTCCCAATGGGCAGTCTTTACCTTTTTAGATAATCGATAGAAAATCAGCGACTCCGGATTATTGTGACACGATAGTTTATGCCGGCCTTGAAAGGAGCACGCCATGAATCGCGATGAAATGATGAGTAGGATATTGGATCGCACCGAACCGTGGGACATGCTAATTGTTGGCGGTGGAGCTACGGGCATCGGTATAGCTGTTGATGCAGCTTCCCGTGGGTATGATATTTTGCTGGTAGAGCAAAGCGATTACGGCAAGGGCACTTCTTCTCGCAGCACTAAATTAATCCATGGTGGGGTCCGTTATCTTCAGCAGGGGAATATCACCCTGGTGATGGAAGCCTTGAAAGAACGCGGCATCCTGCGGGAAAATGCCCCCCACCTGGTCCACGATCTTGCTTTTATCGTACCGAACTACGACTGGTGGGAGGCGCCTTTTTACGGTATCGGGCTTAAAGTTTACGATTTACTGGCCGGGCGCTTCGGTTTTGGCCCTTCCAAGATTCTTTCAACCGATGAAACCGTCAAACGGATCCCGACATTTCACCTTTGATTTCACCCAGTCAGGGGATTCATCTGGTTTTTGACAAAAGCCCTCTTCCGGGCAATTCCGCCATTATGGTTCCCCACACCAAAGATGGCCGAAGACTGTGTCGGTCATGCTGCCACCCTTGCCGGTCTGGAGGCCAAAGCCTGTGTTACCAAGCGGCTCAACATTCACGGCTACCATAAGAGCCCGCAAAAATTTGGCTCTTTGGCAATTTATGGTTCTGATGCACCGGCCATCCAGGACCTGTTGCGCGCCGATACTCTGCGTCAGAAACTCATTCATCCGGCCCTGCCTGCGCTTTGCGGCGAAGTCGTCTGGGCGGTCCGGTTCGAAGCGGCGCGCACAATTGACGATTTCCTGGCCCGGCGAACGCGGAGCCTTTTTCTGAATGCGCGTGCGGCAATGGAGGCCGCCCCCAAGGTAGCTTCCTTTATGGCTGCCGAACTCGGGTATAATGAGCAATGGCAAAGCGAACAGGTTGCGACATTTCAGCGCATCAGCAGGAGATATCTGCCGGTCTGAGTCCAGGAGTTTTGCGTCCGCAGTTTGATTTGAATGAATTGTTGGAATCCGAAATCTGGCAAACCGGACTCTTCAGTGACATGTATTTGTATTGGCAGACGAGTCTGATGCAGGCCGAAGGGGGGATGGACCATATTCCCAAAGCATTCCGGGATAGGCTCGATCCAAAAACCCAAATTCTGCTGAATGCAATAGCGACCGGCATCAGCCAGTCGGCCGACAAAATATTCATCAAACACTCAAAGTCTGAGGTGCCTATAATTACGGAGCTGCCGCCCGAATATTTGGATTGTTGTCCCATGAAGAACGAATGGCTGCCGCACTGGCGGGTGGCCAGAAATTCCATCCGAATTTGTTCGAACGAAATGTTGAAAAAGGCATATCGATTGCCTGGCAAAATATACCCAACCAGGCAGGCGGTTGGGCATACTATAAAAATCAGGCTGAAAATCCCGCGTATCTATCCATCAGTAAACCTCAAGGGCGGTTGGTATTGGCCGGTGACTACCTTAGCTTCCTCTCCGGCTGGATGGAAGGTGCCATCCGGTCAGCTGAGCTCGCCGTAGACCTTGTCGCCCGTATGGCTGGTGTTTGACCGCATACGCTCTAAACAAAACGCTATTAAATCCGCCTTACAAGGTGAACTATCCAGAAATAGCCGTCGCCTAGCTTTGAATTTTCACACCGCTAGTCAGCAATTCAGCAATATCTATTTTTCTATCAAAAAATACGTGCCGAATTCAGGTATTAGACAAAAAAGACTGCCGCTTACAGGGCCAATTTTTTTCTAAAGTTTCCGGATTATTGGCGGATAAATTCTACAGTATCAGGATCCGGGTCTATCCCAATAGTGATAACCGGGCGTTGAATCAAAGAAATAAATCTGCAGCCGTAGGGGATGTTAAAATGGACCCAGACCACCAGGAAATGATGGATAAAATTTTAGCCGGAGTTGATGAACTGCCGCCGATGCCCGAGGTTGTGATTAAAGCACAGGAGCTTCTGGCTAATACTGATTCAAACGCAAAAGAGCTTGCTGCGCTTCTGGAGACCGATCAGTCCATTGCCACCAGGGTCCTGCAAATATCCAATTCCGCCTTTTATGGGATGAGCGGCAGAGTGTCATCGATTCAACAGGCCTGCCTTGTCCTCGGGTATAAAAACCTGAGTGAAATTATCTCGGTGGCCGGTGTCCAGAAATCACTGGTGAAAAAATTGCCGGGCTATGGTCTTGAGTCCGAAGATTTATGGCGGCATTCGCTTTCTGTTGCTTTGGGTTCCAAAATTATCGCATCCAGGAAAAAACCAGAACTGGAAATGGTGGCTCACACGGCGGGTCTCGTTCACGATGTCGGTAAGATCATCCTGGACCCATTTGTTGTGGAAGCGAAAGCGACCTTTGATTCGTTTTTATTAGAAGAACAACAAACTTATCTTAACGCTGAACAGCAGATCCTTGGTTTCGATCATGCCGAAGTTGCCGCGCAAGTGTGTCAAAAGTGGCGTATTCCCGAGGTCATCTCATCCGCCATACGATACCATCACAGTCCGTCTTCCTCTCTGGAAGTTGAACTGGCCTTCATCCTGCACATGGCTGATTATATTTCCCTGATGAGCGGAGAAGGATACGAGGACGACGATTATTTGTATGAACTGGAAGAGGGGACCATGAATTATTTGGCTTTCAATCAAAATGATATCAGCGAACTGACCTTTGAATTTATGGAGTCTGTTGCAAATCTGCTGGACACCCCAAATTAGAAATGGGAATGGAAGGTTGGTATACCGGGTCTGGTTTCTTTAATTCTATGAAAGCGCCTCACTCATTGTACTTGTCATAGAAAACATCTTTGCAATGAATCAATAGGGTTTCCTTTTCAGGATCTATCTTCAGATTGAGAATCTCGATTTTTAAACAGGCCTGGCAATACGTTGCGGCCATATTGCGAGATATGGTACCGTAGCCATCTTTAAAAGCAAAGTCAGTTGAATAAACTTCCGGAGATTCTTCTTCTTTTCTTTTCCAAAAGTTATGAAGTTTTTCGCTCCACTCATAGCTATTGGATCTGAGGATATCAGAACCGTCAAAATGCTTTAATACTTCATTTTGACCAATAATTAAGTGTCCATTTAATATTTTTACATCACGGTAGTTCAATTCAAATTTTTTTATTTTTCCATTCCAAACATTTACCCGTAAAGAAGGTGGTTTGCCGGTCAGAATACCTTGACGCAACCTGATAAAAACGATTTTATTAATTTCTTTAGCAGAAATCTTCTGATGTCTTCCGTTAGCATTTTTGAAAATAAATACCTTCTCTTCAATACTGAAGGAATCCAATTCAAGAAGCTCCGGAATTTTTTTCCCCGATTTTTTGACAACATCCATCATTTTTACGATGAATTCGTTCTCCTGGGCCAGCTCTATTTGAATATCATGGGACCGGGGGGCGGATTGCTGAGCCAGGCTGCACGTCGGCATGAATAAAACTGCGATGAGAAATGTACATGATAATGTCTTCAATTAATTTTCCTATCTCAAAAAACAGCAGTCGCGGATTCACTAATTTAATCCTGCAAACAGATCGCTTTCTTTGCCATTGGCCGGGGTGCAACCGTGAACGCATTCAAAGTGTTCGTATCCCATAGCTTCCTCTCTCAACGTATCCGGCATGCGCCTGAAGATACCGTTTGGATTCATTTGGCTCTGGTGGCAGTTGAGAGCCTCCAACTTACGGGAGAGGAATTTTCTGACGTCAATAACAGCTGATATTTTTTCTTCAGATGTGCCCAGCACTTCAGGATCAAAACCGGGTTCTTCTCCCTGTTCAACAAATATTCTGTGCATCCTGCGTATTCTTTCCAGCGGTATGGCCGTGTAGTAGAGCCTGGATGGTTGCCATGGCTCGAGACCCGCTCTGGTCTTATATTCGCGGTCTCCTGATGCTTTAAACGCACGCAATGTGATCCTGTTGGCCATTATATGGTCCGGGTGAAGATAGGTGCCCTTTTCATTGTAGGTCACGATAACATGCGGTCGAAGGCGCCTGATTATCTCCACCAGTCTGGCTGTTGCTTCCTGTTGGTCAGCCCGGGCAAAGGCCTGTGGATGATGATTTTGCGGTGTGCCGGCCATACCGGAATCGCGGTAGCCCAAAAAATGGACCGACGCCACATCGAGTACATTGACGGCCTTTTCCAGTTCGATTGCCCTGATCTCCGTTATGCTCAATCCGGGTTTGGGAGAAACAAACTCCGGATTCAAAATGTCACCGGCCTCACCCCTGGTACAATAAGTCAGAACCGTCCGGACTCCATCAGCGGAATATTTTGCAAGGATCCCGCCGGTACTGATAGACTCATCGTCAGGATGGGCATGCACGACCAGTAAAGTTAAACGATTGATTGCTGCATTGGATGGATTCATATTATTTTAATTCCCAGGGCTTTTCTAAGCTGAGCATACTTCATTCGCCATGATGTTCTATTTATTTTCGATCTTCCCGCTATATTTGCTCCAATAGCGAAAACATTAATACTTAAATCTAATTTTACAACCCATAATCAGCCACCATAAATGAAGCCTTCGTGTTTAAGGTAGTTGACGGCCTTAAAAACGCTGTTTCAAAACTGAATACAGCCGTAAAATTGTCGAAAATAAATACGGTCTCCTGAGGATTGTCCGGCACCACGCCCATGAACCCCTTATTGGTGAACAAAGCAAAAGGCTCAGATTGGTCGGTTGATGATATCACAGTTATTTTAGAGTCACCTGCCGCAATCCCCTGATTAAACCATATTACCGTTTCACAAGAGATTTCCGGTTTTTTAACATCTGTTGCGCTAAAAGACCAATCATCTGAAAAAGCATTAGACCGGACAGAAATTTTATCATCACTGCCGGTAAAATGGATATCACTTTTGCTGAAGATGGCGCACTGAGGCTCCGATACGATATTTTTGTCCGGTCTAATCCTGTAGCTATGATTTGGCGGGATTTTTCTGCAATAAATGAGCTGTGACTGGAAGTAAATGGGATAAGCTTTGATTCGAAGCGGTCAGAGAACATCAGATTTGGACAGCTGGCAACCACCCGCTAATTTTATATAAAATTATTTTTTTCTGAAAATAATATCCCCGAAATACGCTGTGGCCGATTCATGGGTATTGTCGGAATCGGACATGATGGCAATGCCTGATATCATCGGTGGCTCTTTGCCAAAGGCTTTTTTATAGTCCTCGTATACATTACGGCGCTCTTTAAGCCAGGTATTGAGATTGCCCGACCCGCTTCTCACGACGAACATAGCCACCTGATCACTGAATGAGTTCATTACCATTGTCTCGACCGGAGCCTTGCTGCCCCAGATGTAAGTGATCACCCCCAGTGGCGGATATCGGCCTAGCAGCGATCGCAAGGCTGTATATTTTACTTTGTCTAGTATTCCCACCAGGCTGCTGTCATATTCGAAAGTAATGTAAACACGGGCGGGAAAATCATCTCCTTTCTTTTTGAAAACATCCCCCCTGCTTAAAATGTTGGCCACCTTCCATTGCCAATCGATTATGGGGTATTCTTTGGGATCGATCTTTATGTTTTTCGTAATGGCTGAAGCACTTTGCTCACTGACTGCCTTGACCACGACCCGGTCGGTATCCTGCACGAGTGTGTAACGGGTATGTCGGTCGATTTTTTTGAAGGTCAGATCATTCCACCCATCCGGCAGGGTATTGCCGGGGGATGCGGTAGAAAATTGGCCGACGACAATGAAATTTGACTCAGGCTGAGCTAGAACGACAGTTCCGGCGGTGATCAGGGCCAAAAGGATCCATAAAGTTTTTCGAAGGGACCAGGTTAGATTCTGTCCCCTTTTTTCATCTGTCATCGTTCTTTCCCACTATTTTTAAACAATACCCTCACCCCAAAAAACTCTTTGCCCTCATATTGACTTTTTGGCCTGACAGCCTAATACTATACCTGTTAAGTATGATATTGTCCATAGCCCGAAGTCATTCGTCCAGGGTGACAGGCTGTTCATTGCCAGGCCGTTTACCTATCCTTTGCACGTTTTAGCAGGTACCAGTGGATTCCGGAATAATTCGGTTCGATGCAGCGGATAACAAAATATACAGCAAGATCAACGTCGTATTCATGTCCGTTTCCCTATTTTGAATCCCGATTATTCCCGTGCCGATTATGAAGGAACAACATTTCTCGCTGTCGAGCTGGCAATGTACTTATTAGCAGCTATAAAATAAGGAGATAAAAATGAGTGTCCTGATTAAAGGCGGAACTGTTGTAACTGCCGACCAAACACTGCGTGCCGATATATTGTGCACTGACGGGAAAATCGTGCAAATCGCTGATAATATCAATCAACCCGGCGGGTTCAAAGAGATCGATGCCGGCGGCCAGTATGTCATGCCCGGGGGTATCGATCCCCACACCCACATGCAGCTGCCGTTTATGGGAACCGTGGCAAGCGAAGATTTTTTCACCGGAACCGCTGCCGGTCTGGCCGGCGGTACGACGATGATCATCGATTTTGTGATCCCCAACCCCCAGCAAAATCTGATGGAGGCTTACCGTCAGTGGCGCGAGTGGGCCGAAAAATCAGTCTCGGACTACAGCTTTCACGTGGCGATTACCTGGTGGGACGACACCGTTCATCGCGATATGGGAATCCTGGTTCGGGAACATGGGGTCAACAGCTTTAAGCATTTCATGGCGTACAAAGGGGCGATCATGGCCACTGATGAAACCCTGGTAAACAGCTTCGCACGGGCCCTTGAACTGGGCGCGGTGCCGACCGTCCACGCCGAAAACGGCGAACTGGTGTATCGCCTGCAGAACGATCTGTTTTCCACGGGCATTAGCGGACCCGAAGGGCACCCGCTATCGCGCCCGCCGGAAGTCGAGGGCGAGGCGGCCAATCGTGCCATTCGAGTTGCCGAAGTGCTTGGGGTGCCGGTTTATATCGTTCATGTTTCAGCCAGACAGGCGCTGGAGGCGGTCACGCGGGCCCGCAATGAAGGGCAGCGCGTTTTTGGCGAAGTCCTGGCCGGACACCTGTTGATTGATGATTCCGTCTATCGCGATACAGACTGGGGCCGTGCCGCAGCGCATGTCATGAGCCCTCCGTTTCGGCCCAAAGAACACCAGGCGGCCTTGTGGAAGGGGCTGCAGGCGGGAAATTTGCAGACAACGGCAACCGACCATTGCTGCTTTTGTCATGACCAAAAGGCCATGGGACGTGAAGATTTTCGAAAAATTCCCAACGGCACGGCCGGTGTCGAAAACCGCCTGGAAGTATTATGGCATCACGGGGTCAACACCGGACGCCTGACCATGAATGAATTTGTTCGGGTGACATCAACCAATGCGGCCCAAATTTTTAATGTCTATCCCCGCAAGGGCAGCATTAGCGTCGGCGCGGATGCTGATCTGGTCGTTTGGGATCCGGAGGCCACTAAAACAATTTCCGCTAAAACGCATCACCAGAAAGTCGACTTTAATATTTTTGAAGGAATGACGGTCAAAGGCTGTGCGTCGCACACAATCAGCAACGCAGAACTGGTCTATGCCGACGGAGAACTGATGGTTGAAAAAGGCGCCGGGCGCTATGTCAATCGCCCGCCCTATGCGCCCTTTTATGATGCGGTTAAAAAGCAGGCGCAGGTAAATGCACCTATGCCGGTGAAACGATAATAAATGTAGTTATTCGTTAATGGTTCTTTGCTATTACACTAATTGAGCGAAGCCCAATTAGCAGGTATTGGGTATTGGCTATCAGGTATTGGTTTGGTAGCCTTGCGCAACTCATTTCATATGGCCCTTGCGGGTGATATATTAGAAATCAAACCCATTCCTTAAAACCAGTACCAGATACCGAGTACCCACCAATTGAGTTTCACTCAATTTGGTCTTTGAGGATCCGATAATGTCAAACTCTAAGAAGGCAGCCAAAAACAGTTCTGCCGGCCAGCGCGTCGGCAAACTGTCAGAGGATCAGATAAAAGCAAATTTTAGCGAAATGCATCCGCCCCTTAGCGCTTCACAGGCATACATTGAGGCGGGTCGATGTTATTTTTGTTATGACGCACCCTGCACCACGGCGTGCCCGACCGGCATTGACATTCCTGAATTTATTAAAAGGATCCAGACCGGCAATACCAAAGGCTCCGCCCGCAAGATTCTGCAACAAAACATTATGGGTGGAATGTGTGCCCGTGTTTGCCCGACTGAAGTGCTGTGTGAAGCGGCCTGCGTTCGCAATACCCATGAAGGCAAACCGGTCGCAATCGGATTGCTGCAACGGTATGCAACAGATGAGGTCATCGAAAAAAAGGTGCCGTTGTTCGAGCGCCTGATGCCGACGGATAAAAAGGTCGCCGTCATCGGTGCCGGGCCGGCCGGTATGTCATGTGCCCACCGGCTGGCGGCTTGGGGCCATAACGTGACGGTGTTTGACAAAAATGAAAAAGCCGGCGGGCTGAATGAATACGGCATCGCTGCTTATAAAGCGTTGAATGATATTGCCCAGAAAGAGGTCGAATATATCCTCGAAATTGGCGGGATCGTGATCAAACCCGGGGTTCGGTTAGGGGTGGACTTCACGCTTGACAAATTACGTGAAGAATATGATGCGGTTTTCATGGCGATTGGACTCGCCGGCGTCAACCGGTTTAAAATCGCGGGTGAAGCGGTTGACGGCGTGCTCGATGCGGTAAATTATATCCATGACCTGCGCCAGGCGGAGCGGATGTCTCAACTACCGGTAGGCGATAAAGTCGTGGTCATTGGCGGCGGGATGACAGCCATCGATATCGCGGTTCAATCAAAGAAACTGGGAGCGTCCGAAGTCACCATCGTCTATCGGCGCGACAAAGCCAATATGAAAGCCAGTGAGCACGAACAACAGTATGCCCAGATAAATGACGTTAAGCTGAGATACTGCTCCAAGCCCAATAGAGTGTTAAGCAAAGACGGCCAGGTGACCGGTATTGAGTTTGAGGTCACCGAGCTGGATCCAGACGGCAACCTTTCGGAAACCGGAAAAACCTACCAACTGGAAGCCGATGTGCTGTTTAAGGCGATTGGCCAGACCCTGTCGGCCGACCAGCTGGGAGATTCGGCGAGCAGCCTCACCATTGAAAGCGGGCGGATTGCTGTCAACGATGTTCGCAAGACATCGCTGGACAACGTATGGGCAGGAGGTGATTGCGTATCCGGTGGCGAAGATTTAACCGTCAGTGCCGTACAGGACGGTAAACTGGCGGCACAATCGATCCACGAATATCTCCAAAGTGCTTGATTCTATTTGATATTCGGATAAAATAGTTTTCCCTGATAATGTGACAAAGTAGAATTAAGCAATAAATAAAAACATAACAACGGTGAGGAAAAATAATGGCAAGTTTACAAACCAATTTTATCGGCATTACATCTCCCAACCCTTTTTGGCTCGCATCCGGCCCGCCGACGGATAAAGACTACAACGTCAATCGCGCTTTCGAAGCGGGTTGGGGCGGGGTTGTCTGGAAAACCCTGGGCGAAGACCCCCATATCGTTAATGTGAACGGTCCTAGATATGCTGTGCTGCACGGTAATGACCGGCAGGTGATCGGGTTTAACAATATTGAGCTGATTACAGACCGGCCGCTGCCAACCAATCTGAAAGAGATGCGCCAGGTCAAACGGGATTGGCCCGATCGGCCGATAATTGCCTCGGTCATGCTCCCGATGAACGAAGAGTCCTGGGCCAAATATGTTCCAATGATCGAAGACACCGGGGCCGATGGTTTTGAGCTTAATTTTGGCTGCCCCCACGGCATGTCCGAAAGGGGCATGGGGGCCGCTGTGGGACAAGTGCCGGAATATGTACAAATGGCCGCCGAATGGTGCAAGAAATACGCATCGATTCCGGTGATTGTTAAATTAACGCCCAATATCACCAACATTCTCTATCCGGCCATGGCCGCCAAAGCCGGCGGTGCCGACGCAGTCTCTTTAATCAATACGATTAATTCGATTATGCGCGTTGACTACGATTCGCTGACGATGTACCCCACCACGGATGGCATGGGGACCCACGGCGGCTATTGTGGTGAAGCCGTTAAACCCATCGCGCTCAATATGGTGGCCGAGATTGCCCGTACGGCGGATACCCGTGATATCCCTATTTCAGGCATCGGCGGCGTGACAACCTGGCGTGATGCGGTGGATTTTATGGCCCTGGGAGCAACCACCGTGCAGGTTTGCACGGCAGCAATGGTTCATGGTTTCAAGATTGTGGCAGGCCTGATTGACGGGTTGAACGATTTTCTCGATGAAAAAGGGATGACATCTGTTCATGATCTGGTGGGCCGGGCCGTACCGTCTGTGACAGACTGGAAATACCTGAACTTAAACTACATCGAAAAAGCATATATCGAGCAGGATTTATGTATTAAATGCGGCAAGTGCCATATTGCCTGTGAAGATACGTCCCACCAGGCAATTACCAGCACCGTCGATGGCGAGCGCAAGTTTGTCGTCAAGGACGAAGAGTGTGTCGGCTGTAATCTGTGTGTCGGTGTCTGTCCCATCGAAGACTGTATCACCATGAAGCAATTAACCGAAGGCGAAGACCCCCGCACCGGGCAGGCTGTGAATCCTGAACCCGCCGACTGGACCACCCATCCCAACAATCCGCTGAAAGAAAAAGCCTAGAACTGGTTTCTAAGACTCATATCAGGCAGAGGCAAGAGAAGGCATTACAATCTAGTTGATGACACGATGGCCGCCTCATCTATCGGGCGAAACGGGGCCAGCAGCATAAATATGGCAGCTATGATGAGAATGGAATACGGTATCTTATTCAGCTACTGCCGCATATTTCCTTTTTGGATGTGATCAGGGCATCCATGATCCGTGATTGGAAATGTCTATGTTATTTTGACTTTTTGGCGACCGCTTTTTAGCGGTTCGCATCCATCCGTACAACACCAGAAATCCCGCGAATATCAAAGATATCCGGCCCAAATAATCTCCATGCCGTGCGAAGAAAGTTTGCCCCCCGTGAAGATGAATTTTTCCTTTGAGGGTCGTCTTTTCCCACCAGGGCGTTCTGGCCGTCACCATGCCTTTGGCATTGATAAGCGCGGAAATTCCGGTATTGGCAACCCGAACAAAATCCCGCCGGTTTTCGATGGCACGCAGCGGGCTGAAATTGAAGTGGTGCCGATAGCCGGGCGTATTTTTCCACCATCCGTCGTTGGTGATCATGCAGATAAAGCCTCTTTCATCCGGCAGGTTGCGGGAGCAGTACGGGCCGAATATGGATTCATAGCAGACAATCGGCAATATGGTAATCGAAGCCTCTGGCCTTACAAAAGTCGAGTTCTCCTGACGATTGCTGTAGGTTCCGGTGTATCCGCCAAGCTCCAGGGCGTAATTCCCAAGAAAACTTAGATATTGTACAAAAGGCATGCGTTCGAATAGGGGGACCAACTTGGTTTTGTGATAAAACTGGGGTTCGGATGCCGGGCCAGGCGGTAGAAATAGCGCTGTATTAAACGCCTCGTAGTAAAAGTTTTCTGCGCGATTGAAGCGACTCCCCGGGGGAATATCTTCACTGTTGAGTTTTTTGTAGCTGTGCACGCCCAGGAGAATATTCAGCTTTGGATGCTTTTTTCGAAATTTCAACAGATTGCGGTAGTAGATCGATGCTGACGGATCGCTCTCGTCAATCTGCTCTACGATGAGGGTTTCGGGGCCAAACAGGTATTGGGTTTCGCCATCGACAATCGCTTCGGCTGTCCTGAAAAACTCCGCCACGTGTCGAGCATATTTTACCGGGTCAAATTTTTCTGTATATGGATCCAGATTCGGCTGAATCAGCGCGATATTTACGGTTTCTCCCTCCGCTTCAAAGTTTTGAAAAATAAGATAGGATCCCAGGATGGGGAGCAGAAGAAGCACCAGCGTTGCGGCACCAATCGAAGCAACAGAACCCGGATCTTTTTGCCGATATTTAACGATCACGCTCAGAAACGCAAAGTTGGCCAGTATTATCCAGAGCGTCCCGCCGCGGACGCCGGTAAACTCGTACCATTGGATGATCTCGGGTACGGAGGCCAGTGCATTGCCCAGGTTAAGCCAGGGCCAGGCCAGGTCCCAGTATAGATGAAAATGCTCGTACCCCATCCAAATCGCCAGAAAAGGGAACAGCAAGGGTATTCTCAGAATCGTCCGGATTCGGCTTGCCAGCCAGAAAACGAAGGCCTGCACCAGTGAATTTGCGACAATGATAAAAATGGCTCCCACAAATTGGGCCTGGGCCACCCACCAGGTTCCGATGATATTCCACAGCAGGAAACTGACAACAGCGTAATTGAAAATGGCATAGGGATTTGGCTGACGCTGAATTTCCGCTTCCAGCAGCAAAAGGGGGACCCAGCCAATAAAAACCAGAAAGAACAATGCCGTAACAGACCAGGGCAGCCCCAATAGCAGGCCACTGATCAGAGCCATGAGTATGCTTTTTTTGATACTAATTTTCGTACCTCTCAAGCCAGCCTCTTTAAACTGTCACGAATCAATTAGATGATTTTGCTCGAATGCAACCACGGTTTCTTCAAAAGTAAGGGTTCGAAAGGTGCTGACCCGCCTGACTGACCCTAATCCATTCCTGTTATCGTCTTGACTGGCGACCACCCGTTTGATGTTTTTATTTATCACTTGCCCAAAAGCCTCATGATCCGTTACGATGTTGAAAATCGTGTCAACCGGTGCATTGAATAATTGCATTGTCTGAATGTGTTGTTCGCCCATACCGCTGCCCGCCTGCTGAAATATTATAAGACATGCAGCAAGGTGCATGAATGATATTTTGTAACGATTTAATATTTAAGGAATTCCTTCTATCTTAGAAAGGACGGAGCGAAGCGATACAACTCCGCCTCCGGCGGATCAATCTTCAATCTTCAATTCCGGTTTGTCCGGGTTGGGTACTGTAATGCGAAAACACAATGCTAAACAGTTATACGGGATTCAGAAAATTCTGACAACATAGAAAATGGGTATGAGTAAGGAGCTCAAAAAATTATCGCTTAAGCAAAAACTTGCCATAAATTTTTTTCCGATCAGCAGGAGGATGTCATGTCGCAGTATGAAATCTATGCCTTGAAATATGCCGGTCCGTTCATCAGAACCGGTGCCCACGTCATGTGGTACCGGGATTGGGATAAGGTTGAAACGGTAAATTACTATATCTGGTGCATCAAGGGGGCGGGTGAAACCGTGATCGTGGATGCCGGTGTCACGCCGCAAATGGCCGCGGAAAGAGAACTTGACGGATACGTGAATCCCGCTGACGTTCTGGCCCGAATCAGCGTCAAGGCGGATGAGGTTCGTCATGTTGTCATAAGCCACATGCATTTTGACCATGCCGGCGGCGTAAGCCTTTTTCCGCAGGCAACGTTTTACATTCAGGAAGATGAGTACCGGTTCTGGCTCGAGAATCCGATCGCCGCCCGCCCGCCTTTTAAGCATGTTTCAGATGCCATCTCCACCGGCTACCTGGCTTCGCTGGAAGGCACGGATCGCCTGGTCCTGCTCAAAGGCGATCAACAGATTCTACCCGGCATCCAATGCCTCCTGTCCCCGGGGCACACGATCGCACTGCAAACCGTTGCAGTGCGTACTACCGGAGGAACGGCCATCATCGGCTCCGACTGCGCCCATGTCTTTCGCAACTACCAGGAGGATTGGCCCAGTGCCCTGATTGTTGATCTGGTCGGCTGGATGAAAACCTATGATAAACTGCATCAAAGGGTTTCTTCGCCGGACCTGTTGTTTCCCGGACATGATCGGCTCCTGACAGAAAATTATCCGGAAGTTGCCCGGGACATTACCCGGTTGGTGTAGAGATTTGCAAGGGTATTGAATCAGCAGCCGTTGCCCGGTGAGCGGGTGGGGACACCATCTGCCTTATCCGGATTTGTGCCGGCGGCCGACCGGTAAGTCAACCCAGTCAGCAACCTATCCGAAATCTCCACCGAACTCCCAATATCTATTTTCTATCTATATTTCTGTCAAAAGGACAATTATTGCTTAAGTTTTCTGAGTTTTAGCTGATAAACCGGATAGACAGGATTGGGTTTAGGCCCAGAAAATTTATAACCCCTGAACCTGCAACCTCCATCTGAACAAAAGGATTAGAAATTGGACAGTAAAACAGATATCCAATGCCCGGCGTGTAAAACCATATTTAAAGTCGACATTTCTAAAATACCTGAAAAGGGATGTCACGCTAACTGCAAGAAATGCAAAGAACGGTTTCTCATTTCAAGACCACCACCTCCCACAGGCACGCCTGTTTCAACAGCGGCAAAAAAAGTAAAACCACCCCCTGCTGCCAGACCTTTAAAAATATCAACACCTGCCAGCGGAATACCCGAAAAAAAGGTAACACCCGCCACCAGAACACCTGTTAAAAAAGTAACACCCGCCGATAGCACGCCTGCAAAAAAAGCAAGCCCGGCACCCACAGCAAAACCGGTCAAAAAAAAGAATTATCTGCTGATCGGAAGTTTAGCAAGTGTGGCACTGCTTGTTTGTGCCGGAGCTGTGTTATTTCTAATGCAAAAATACAACTTCCAGATCACACAAAAAGATAGCAGCCTAACTTCTCAGAACGAAAATACACAAAATATTATAACGCCTCCAGCAGCGTCTCCAAGTCCGGTCACGGCCACTGTGGACACTGTAAATAATGCGGCCGTAAATAAAATGGATGTAAATATCGGGGACCTGTTTAATCAAGTTAATCCAGCAGTTGCCACGGTATTAACTTATGACAGCGGCAATAATGTTTTCAAGCAGGGCAGCGGTTTCTTTATAAGCCAGGATGGAGATTTTATTACAAATTATCATGTCCTGAAGGGCGCCTATTCTGTTGTCATTAAAATCCATAACGAGACAGAATACAGGGCAGAAGTCGTCTTAGCAGCCAACGAACAAAAAGATCTTATCAAACTGGCAGTCAATGTCCCCGGGGGTGCTCTTAAGCCTGGATCATGGCTGGACATCAACCCAAATCCACCGAATATTGCAGAAAAAATTATCGTGGTTGGCACTCCCATGGGGCTTGGACGTACCGTAAGCGATGGCATTATATCGGCTATAAGGGAAATTCCGGACAGAGGGCTTACGTTTCAGATGACAGCACCGATATCAAGAGGTTCGAGCGGCAGTCCGGTAATCGATATGAACGGGCAAGTTGTAGGCGTGGCTTTTTTCCAGATAGTAAACGGGCAAAATCTGAATTTTGCAATTCCGGGGGATAATATTATAAATCTGGAGGATAAACAGCCGCTAACCATAGCGGCTTGGACCGAGAAAACCAGTCGAGAAAAAAATGATACTCTCGATATGCTTCAAAAAGAAATAGTCAAGCATATCAAACAGGAGAAAACTGATGAAAAATCGGAAAAAGGCGTCCCTCGTCAACCGACCAATGAAGTTTTAAAAGCAAAGCTGGCTTCTGAAATTATAAAAGAATCCGGTATAGCCAGACAGAACAATAGCTTAACCGAGGTGGTATTATCGTCATTTGAAGAGAAATATAAAGAGGCAGATGCAACAAAAAAATCGGCGGATGATCAGAAGTTTTCCCGGTTCAAAGACGTTATCCGGCTGGCGACGAATCCGGAAAGAATAAATAAGTATATTAAGAACCAATTTGCTTCAAGCTTATCCATACCTGAACTGGAGCAAGTCCTCAAATGGTATAAATCGCCGCTCGGGAAGAAAATATCCGAACTGGAACACAGTACTTATGCAGATAAAAAAGAGCATGTTAACACGCTGCGTCTTGCCTTCAACCTTACCAGATATCAAAGCACCTCAAGGGCGAATCTCTTTTCAAGGCTGGACGAGGCGACTACATCCACTGAAGCGATGATTGAATTGCAAACCAATCTAATTGTCCAGAATCAAATTCTGGATCTGGTCCTGTCCAATTCAAAAGAACTGGATCAGGCTTCGATTGACAAAATCATACAGAACTTTGAAAACGACATCGATCCATATCTGGATATATTTGCCGCCCAATTTGTATTTGCCGGATTTGTCTATACCTATCGCGGGTTAACCGAGGCTGAGTTGGAAGCGTATTTATCATTTTCTGAAACCGAGGCTGGGATGAACTTCTATTCGATTTTAAATAAAAAGTCGAATACTGTCCTGCTGGATAGCAACCGCAGAATTCTGACATCCATCGTGAGGGTTCTGAATAACGACTCATGGGATAATATCCAGCAGGATCTTATCAAACCGATTAAAGAAGCTTAACGGCAGCCTAGAAAAAATATTTGCAGTTAGCGTATTGCAATAATTTTCATGCAGGATTCAGGTAAAACAACTCCGGCTTCAGACCCGCCAGGCGATAAATACGGGCCCACAGGTTCGCATCGGCCACAGCGATTGCCAGATCCAGAATACCCAGGTCATCATATCCTTTTTGCCTGAGTTTATCGATTATGTGCTTCGTCGTCCGGTAAGCGTAGCGGGTTCCCACGAAAGCAAAGGCTTCAATTGGGTCATCAGGAACGGGATGGAAACCTTGGGCATCGATGGCAGTTGCCGGCAGCGCTTTTTCCACGGCCACATGGATTTTCGCCAAAATCTTATGGTCGAGGCTGGACCGGCTGTCTCTTTCCGCTAACAGCAGGTGGTATACCTCAACCAGTTTGGGCCTTGGTTTGAACACGGCCAAGGCACTTTCCAGCTCCATCTGCGATGTGATTGCCAAATTGGATTTTAAATTTATCAATGCATTATCATACGTAAGCCGATATTTCCGATTGGCCAGGTCCATTTTGGATAGCAAGGCCCCGGCCATACGAAGTGTCAGGCGCCGCAGAAACCCGAATCGCCGCAACGGCCGCGGCAGGCCTTCCATAGGCACATTGAGTAGATCCGCGATGCGATTGACGAAATGGAAACTGGCGATAACGAGCAGATAATCGAGTGCATCATCGCCGACAATTTTGCGCATTGGATCCAGATCGGATGGCTTGAGTCTGGCCGGTATTTCAAAGCTCTTTTTGACCAGAGCTATCAATCCACGCTCCAGGGGCGTGACGTTGGCGGCCAGGCCGCTGATCAATTCCGCAACCCGGCCAGCTTGTCCTCCTGCAGCCTGCAGGAATGCTTCGTGACCGTCAATTCAGTAGTGGCAGTTGTTAAAGCGTGAGACCGCTGCCGCAACCAGCTCGCGTGATTGGCGCGGCACGCTTCCCTTCCACATTGCAAGCTCCCACTGCCGGATCATGCGCTTCATGGATTGGGGGCGCAGGCTGAAGATCTGAACGATCTTCGCGACCATGTCATGACCCGCTACCTCCGCCATATAATTGTATACTTCCCGTGTCTCTCCGGTAGCTTTGCCGGGGGGAATCGTCTTAATAAATGCCATTGGAACCTCCGTTTAGGTTAACGAACCATATGCCATTGCACTAAATGGGATCCAAATACCACAGCTTGCGAGAATTGTCACCAGGCAATAAAATCAATGAATCCGGATTTGGTGGTGGTGGGTGAAATCCGGGCCTGCTCTTTTGAGAGGAACGAACGGGTCGTCAATCTGTTCCGCGCCGGTGCCAAGCGCATCGGCACCAATCCGGACCTGGCGGACAGGATATCTGTTCGACGGTATTTTATTCCTCGCGGGATGTTTCCCTGAGCTCCGGCCAGTCAAAGGTTGTCTGCTGCGCTTTACCGACCGCTTCAGTACGGGATGGATCAATATGGTGTGCTGAGCCGGTTTGCTTCTCCAGGGCAAAGCTTTCCAATTCCGTAATGATATCGTTTTGCAGGAGCTCAACCAGCTCAACCGCATTCTGATATCCCGGATCAAGCCATTTGTCATAGACTTGGGGCTTGAGAATGACCGGCATGCGGTGATGAATCGAGCTGAATGATTCACTGGCCCGGGTGGTGATAATGGTGCAGGATTTGTAGAGGGAGTCTGTATCATCCGTTTTTTGCCACGTTTCCCACAGTCCGGCAAATGCAAACGGTTTGCGGTCCGGCAACGTAATGAACACGGGTTGCTTCATCCCCTTTTTCGTTTTCCATTCATAAAAGCCGTCGGCGGGTATCAAGCACCTGCGGCTTTTGAAAGCTTCGCGGAAGCATTGTTTTTCAGCAATTGTCTCCGCACGGGCGTTAATCATCCTGTTTCCAATCGAGACATCTTTGGCCCAAAAAGGAACAAGCCCCCAATGAAATTTATCCAGCCGGTTTTCAGCGCCATCCTGAATAATGGCCCATATCTCTTGCGCTGGAGCAACATCGAGATTGGGTGTTACTTCACCTGCCGCATTATCGATGGGGAAAAAAGCTATCAGCTCTTCCAGATTCCGGTATCCAGAAAATATGGCACTCATGAAAATCCGCTCTCTTTACATTTTTCAGTATGCGACTTTTAATCCGCCAAAGATGATTACGTCATCTTATGATCACGACCAGCATTATTCGAATAAGTAATAGAAGTCTCCAATGCAAATAGGTAGCGGTCGCTCCCGAAGTCCCGAATATTCAAGCCACCCCTTATGCGGGTGATCGTTGACTCCAGGGATTTATATCATAAGTCCAACTTGTCATATTCCTGCCTGATCAATTCTTTGTCATAGCGTCTTTCAAGCCTGCGTATAATGAAATGGCCCCGGGCCATATTTTGAAAATGCTCGATAAAAATTGTATTAATCAAGGCTCCGCCGGCGGCACCGATCAGGGGAATAGCCTGGGCAGCGGCTTTCTCGGACACAATTATGCCAAATCGAGACGCCAACGAGGCAATGAGTTTGACAAGCGCCGGCGCGCCTTCCCTTGCCAGGCCGAGTTCCGCAATATAATTCGTTGCCTCGGAAATTGTCCGGGCTAAAGCTGCTCTCACAACAAAATAGCCGGTTTCTGCGCCGTCATCGCTCTTTGACCTGCCTCCCAGGGCGAATACTTCTAAACAGGCGATTTTTGTTTCCAATAGGCTGATCTGCTCGCCTTCACTGCGGGCGATGTCAGCTATAGAGCGGAGCATAATGGTTGTGGTGACGGGAAGTTCGATTGTCAGGGCTGGAAGCCCAAAAGTTCCGCCGCCGGCGCCCGCTGCAAGCACGAGAATTTTATGAGTTTTGTCTGAAGAAGCCGGTCTTGTTCTATCATTCATTGTTCGAATGGCAAAATTAAGCGCTTTGCCAAGTGATTTTTCTGTGGCCCGCTGGACAGCATCCTTCCATGTTGCAGGCAGGTGCTCAAAACCTTTTTCTATAGGAGTTCCCAGTAGGTTGGAGACTCTGGCTGCCAGGCTGGGATTTTCAAGTAGCATTTTCGCATATCTGAGATCATTGATATCATCTTTAGTTAGTGCCATTCAATTTCTCCTGTACCGTTCAACCTATGTATATCATCTATCCCTGTGAGTTTCAAAATCCAATATTAACTTTTCCTTGCAATTTGATATGATGTGCCTTATATTCTGCGGCGATTCGTTTCGGATCGCAAACATCAACATAATTTTGTTTTGACGATTACAGATGGTAGCCCGGCCGTTTTTGGTCGGGCGTTTTTGTTGCAACAGAGAGGCTCCTGTTTGCTGGGTGGGTCCACTGTTGGCAGGCAACAGGCATATGACCCGCGAGGGGTATGCACCCGGAGTATTTTTCAAAACGCAAACAGGAGCTTTATGATGACCTGCGAATTTAGCAAGTTTGACCTGCAGCCGCAGCTGGTGCAGACGGTCGCCGACATCGGCTATACCGAACCGACGCCGATCCAGTCTATTGTTATTCCGGCCATGCGTGCCGGACAGGATGTGATGGGCCAATCCCAGACAGGTTCCGGTAAAACCGCGGCGTTTTCTTTACCCATCCTGCATAACCTTCAAACCGGTCGGCAGCATGTGCAAAGTCTGGTGGTAGCCCCCACCCGGGAGCTGGCCATCCAGGTGGCGGATGCCATGCAAACCTACGGCCGGCAAACCGCCGTGCGAGTCCTGGCCGTTTACGGCGGTCAGCCTTATATGCGCCAGATCAGCCGTCTCAAAAAAGGCGCGGACGTTGTGGTCGGAACCCCCGGCCGCCTGCTTGACCTGATCCGCAAAGATGTGCTCAAACTCGACCGGGTGGCGACCGTTGTGCTCGATGAGGCCGATGAAATGCTGAGCATGGGCTTTATCGCGGACATTGAGGCCATTATGGATCAAACCGCACCCAGCCGCCAGACCGCCCTTTTTTCGGCCACCTTGCCGCAGCGTATTCTGCGCTTGGCCGAAAAATACATGAACGCGCCCAAATCTTTTAAGATCGGGTGCAAACAACTCACCGTGGATACCGTCGAACAGCGCTATTACCTGGTTAATGAGGCCGATAAACTGGCAGCCCTCACACGCCTGTTTGAAATCGAGCCCATCACCAGTGCGCTGATCTTTGCCCGCACGCGTCTTGGCACGACCGAACTGGGCAATGAACTGGCGTTGCGGGGGTTTCCGGCCGAGGCCCTGAACGGGGACATGAGCCAGGAGGCCCGGCTGCAGGTGCTCAACCGCTTTCGCGACAACAAACTCAAAGTGCTGGTGGCAACCGATGTGGCCGCCCGCGGGCTAGACATCGACGATATATCGCATGTCTTCAACTATGATCTTCCGCAGGATCCGGAAATCTATGTGCACCGCGTCGGCCGCACGGGGCGGGCCGGAAAAACGGGCATTGCCATCACGTTTTTGACACCGCAGGAACGCTGGGGGTTACGCCGGATTGAAGGGTTTACCAATCAAAAAATCACTCGTATGACGCTGCCGAGCGCTGAGGACATCAAGCTGCACCGCGAAGAACAACTGGTGGAGAAAGTGATGGTCTGGTTGCGGCGCGGGCGCTGCAACCGGGAGCGGGAAATCGTGGCGCAGCTGCTTGAAGACGGCCACGACCTGGCAGAGGTTGCCGCCGTGGCCCTGAAACTGGCGCGCGCAGAGGAAAAGCAGCGTCCGATTGCACCCCTTAAGGCTGTGGCGGACTTTGGCGCCCAAGCCCCCGGGCCGGCGCTCAAGCGCTCCAATCGGCGCAAGGGCCGCGGTCGGGAGCGTGCCTCCCATGAAAGAGGAATGGTACGCCTTTTGCTGAGCTCCGGCCGGTCCGACGGCGTTCGCGTTAGTCATGTCGTGGGCTCATTGTCCCACTTTGCCGACATTCCCGGCCGTTCCCTGGGTAAAATCAGCATTCAGAATCAGCACACCCTGGTGGATGTGCCTGAAAAGCTCGTGGGGCGGGTGCTGGGCAACGGCGCCAACTACCGCATCGGCAACAAGAACGTCTCGGTTCAACGGGCCTGATTTTTTTAGCTGCACCGCACCGGGCAGGGCCGGCGGGTGGCCTCCTGTCGCATTCTAAAACGAGAGGTAAATAAATACATATTGACCCTCGTTGATATCAATGGTCAGGTCGCCGCCCCTTGATTCTGCGTATACGATCCAGGCCGGTTTATCACCGGGACCGCATTCAATGTTCGGATACGATTCGCCGGTTTTGCCATTGTACCAGGACAGCAGCATCGGATCGGCGCCCGTGTCTTTTGCCTTTTGTTTGGCCATGTCCTTGGCCGACACAAAGTCAAGTTCCGGATTAGCGATGTTAACGTTGATGTGCCTGCCCGGAAAATCTTTTACTTTCGGTTTCATTAATTCCATAGTTGTTAAACTCCTGTATCACAAACGCTTTTTATAAATAGTCAATCAATTGACATAATTACATGTTTTTTTACATCAATATGGTTAATTAGGTATAATTATGTATAATTTAACTGACTGATATAGTTTATTATTTTTTTATTGCTGAATAATTGGCATGATTTTTGAATAATCTTAATGCGTTAGATATTTTTCTCATCATTTCAATAACATCAAGCTGGATTTTTGAAATCCGAAAGGATCGGTCAAATGCATTTATCAAAATATAAAAACAATATTTCAGGGCCGAATATAGAAAAAAATGTCAAACAATCCGGTGATCCATCCTTAAAAGGCAGGACAATTTTGCTTATTGATGATGAGCCAATGGTTACAGACATCTGCGAGATGATGCTCATTAAACTGGGGCATAAAGTTCTGAAGGCTCACAGCGGGTCAGAAGGCCTAAAAATTTACGAAACCTGTAATACCCGGATTGATCTAATCATTTCTGATTTTAATATGCCCGGTATGAACGGGCAGCAAGTCGTTAATAATATACGGATAATGGACCCCGCGGTTAAGGTGTTGCTCTCAAGCGGCGGCATGGGCGCTGCTGAGGAGAAAGAAGTTATTCTCAAAGGGTTTGACGGATTTCTCAAGAAACCATACACGATGAATACATTATCGATTAAGATAGCTGAAATCTTAAACTGAAAAGCGGGTGGCCGCCTCTATCTGTGCGATCAAAAAAAACAACCAATTCTCTTCTAATGAAGATTGGACGATGGTCGCTCCCGGGTTGTCTTTGTTTTTGAGCAGGGGCGTTTGTTGTCCGTGAATAAAGACACCTGGGATTTTTAGCGGCAAGTCAATCCGTCGAACTTACCGACCATTCTCATCTTCCATCGGCTTCACACAACACCTTAAAGTTCTCTATGGCCTTGCGCATGTCCTGCCACACCTTTGCGGACACTTCCGGTGCCGGTTCCTGTCCGATTTCGGTTCCGATTCTGACCACCACATGGGTGAGGTCCTCGCCCTTCGTGGTCAGCCGGCAATCAACCAAGAATTTCAGCCCCATTTCGTGGAATCTTTTGTCCTCAAACTTGATTCCAATTCGGTTTGAGAATAAGCAGCAGCGCGGGAACAGGGGAACAGAAAACTGGAATTAGTCGGGGCGATTGCCTGAATTTTGCACGAGCCCTCTAGCGGCGCACAAGTCGGAGGCTTTCAGATGCAGGATTCAGGTATTAAAAGCAAAGTAAAGCATGCTGGTCAAATGTAAAGAGGGTCGGTGAATTTATTGCCCGGATGCTGCACAAGTTGAGGTCGCAGATCCGCCTCAATAGGGATGCCGCAGCTGCAGGGCATCCAAGGATGGCAGCGACTGTCTGCGACACGAGCCCAGGCCGAATGCCGCTCAACTGAAGTCAAGCGGTGGAAGCCCAAAAGACTTATTTCATTTGCGGGCCTTCAAGCGTGCTGCAATTGACAAAAGCTCCCGGAGAAATTATAATAACAGAAAATGTTTGAGTCGCTATTGGACCCGGTCCCTGTGGCCTGAAAAGGCAGCCGGGGATTTTTTTTAGGGGCAAATGCAGATCACCCCTTGCCAATTCTATGGAAATTTGAACCGCTCAGTTTAGGTGAAGATAAATTAATGGATAATCATACTCAAAAAGAAATCAGCCGCAGACGGACCTTCGGGATCATCAGTCATCCGGATGCCGGCAAGACCACGTTGACCGAAAAGCTGCTCCTTTTCGGCGGTGCCATCCAGCAGGCTGGGGCGGTCAAGGCCAAGCATGCCGCCCGCCACGCGACCAGTGACTGGATGTCGATTGAAAAGGAAAGAGGGATATCCGTCTCGACTTCGGTGATGAAATTCAATTATCGGGATTTTGAGATTAATCTTCTCGACACGCCGGGCCACCAGGACTTCTCCGAAGACACTTATCGGGTATTGACCGCCGTCGACAGCACCCTGATGGTGATTGACAATGGCAAGGGGGTTGAAGCCCAGACCGAGAAGCTTATGGAGGTCTGCCGGATGCGCAACACCCCCATCATTACCTTTATCAACAAGCTCGACCGTGAGGGGATGGCCCCGCTGGATATCCTGGATGACATCGAGGACAAACTGCAGATCGAATGCACACCGCTTTCCTGGCCGATCGGGATGGGAAAACGCTTTAAAGGGGTTTACGACTTCTTTCACAAACAGCTGCATCTGTTCAGTCCCGGTAGCGACACCCGCGAACAGGACGGGGTCGTGATTAATGATCTGTCAGATCCGGTCCTGGATGAACTGCTGGGCAGCCAGGCTGAAGAACTGCGGCAAGACGTCGAACTGATCGAGGGCGCGGTGAACCCCTTTGAGATGAAGCACTTTTTGAAAGGAAGCCAGACGCCGGTCTTTTTCGGCAGTGCCATCAATAATTTCGGTGTTAAAGAGATGCTGGATGCATTTGTAGAAATGGCGCCCCCGCCGGGTTCGCGTGCGGCCGTCTCGCGGGAAGTGTCACCCTTCGAAAAGTCCTTTTCGGGTTTTGCGTTTAAAATCCAGGCCAATATGAACCCGGCCCATCGCGACCGGATCGCGTTTGTCAGGATCTGCTCCGGCAAATTCAGGCGGGGGATGAAGGTGGTTCACCATCGGATCGGAAAGGAAGTCGCCCTGGCCAATGCGACGATCTTCATGGCCCAGGGCCGGGACAATGTGACAGAGGCCTTTCCCGGCGACATTATCGGCATCCACAACCACGGAACCATCAAGATCGGTGACACATTCAGCGAGAAGGAGCTTTTGAAATTTTCCGGTATACCGAACTTTGCCCCGGAATTTTTCAGGCGCGTTCGCCTGAAGAACCCGCTTAAGGCCAAGCACCTGCAGAAGGGCCTGACCCAGCTTGCGGAAGAGGGCACGGTCCAGGTTTTCAGGCCGATTACGGGCAGTGACTATATCCTGGGGGCGGTCGGTGTCCTCCAGTTTGACGTCACCATGGCCCGGCTCAAGGCCGAGTATGGTGTGGATGCGATCTATGAACCGGTGGATCTTGCGGTGGCACGCTGGATTGAGTGCGGTGACCGCAAAAAACTGGCCGAATTTGAAAAAAAGAACACGGCCAACCTGGCCAGAGATTCTCAAGGCTGCCTGTCCTTTCTGACAACCAGTGAATTCCAACTCAATTACTGCATGGAAGAATGGCCGGAGGTGGAATTTTATAAGACGCGGGATATAAATTAGATGGCTATGAATTTCTACAACTTAATGAAAATGTAAAATTTTTTTGAAGTCTGGGTTTTTTCCTCAATCATGGAACAATGGAATAGTGGAATGATGGGATAGTGGGTTTTTTAAAGGAAATTATCCATTTTAATATTGTCGTTCCGCCTTCGGCGGACCATAATCCCAACACGCCAGTAACCCAAGACCCAATATTCCAACATTCCAACATTCCAATTAGGCGAAGCCCTTAACAAAAACCCTAGTTAAGTTAAAAACCAAATAGGAGTTATTCGTTAATGGTTCCAAAAGGTTGGCTTTATGGCGATGATCGGTATGCGGGATATGTGCTGGGGATTCGCTGAACCCCCGCTGCTGGAAAACGTCACGTTCCAGATCGAAAGCGGGGAGCGCGTGTGTCTGGTGGGTCGCAACGGTGTCGGCAAGTCCTGCCTGCTGAAGCTTCTGGCCGGCGAAATGCTTCCGGACAGCGGTGATATCTGGCGCCGGCAGGGCATCAGCGTGGCTGCGCTGGAACAGGATGTGCCGGCGGGATTCGACGGCACGATATTTGATGTGGTTGCCGAAGGCCTCGGCCAAACGGGCCGGGCGCTGGCTGAGCACAGCCGGATCTGCAAAAACACTGAGATCAGGGACAACCCCCAACTGGCAAAAAGGCGCGACGAATTGCAGCATCTGCTCGATGCCGGCGGTGGATGGGAGCTGTTGACCCGCGTCGAAAGCATTCTTTCAAGAACCCGGCTGGATCCTGAGATTCGGTTCAGCGACCTTTCAGCAGGGTTGAAACGGCGCTCGCTGTTTGCGCGGGCCCTGGCCCTCAAACCGGACCTCCTCCTGCTGGATGAACCCACCAACCATCTTGACATCGACACGATCATATGGATGGAAAAATTTATCCAGCGCCACGTAAAAACCCTGCTTTTTATCACCCATGACCGCGCATTTCTTAAAAAGATCGCCAGCCGGATCATGGAACTGGACCGGGGCCGCCTGGTTTCCTATGATTGCGATTACGCCACCTATTTAAAACGAAGACAGGCTGCCCTGGAGATCGAAGAAACTCAAAACGGGGTGTTCGACCAAAAACTGTCCCAGGAGGAAGCCTGGATCAGAAAAGGGATCAAAGCCCGCAGAACGCGCAACGAAGGGCGCGTCAGGAGCCTGCAGAAGATGCGTGCAGCCTACCGGGCCCGCCGCCGCCAAATCGGCAGTGTCAGGCTGCAGGTTCAGGAGGCGGAACGAACCGGCAAGCTTGTGATTGAGGCCCGGGCCGTGAATTTTTCCTATGGACAGGCCTCGATCGTGCGGGATTTTTCCACGCTTATTATGCGCGGAGATAAGGTGGGTATCATCGGCCCCAACGGTGTGGGCAAAACCACCCTTCTCAAAATCCTTTTAAAGGCAGCGAGCCCGGAAACAGGCAGTGTCCGTCACGGCACCAACCTTCAGGTGGTGTATTTTGACCAACTCCGGGCGCAGCTCGATGAGCACAAGACGGTGCGCGAAAACATCGCGGCCGGCAACGACTTTATTATTTTTAATGACCAAAAACGCCATGTCATCAGCCACCTTCAGGATTTTCTCTTCTCGCCCGAAAGATGCCGCACGCCGGTTGGTGTCCTTTCCGGCGGAGAAAAGAACCGGCTGCTGCTGGCCAAGTTGTTCACGAAGCCGGCCAACGTTCTGGTGCTGGACGAGCCGACCAATGACCTTGATACCGAAACCCTGGAGCTTTTGGAGGAGCTTATTTTCGAGTACCGGGGAACCCTGCTGCTGGTCAGCCACGACCGGGCCTTTTTAAATAATGTGGTCACCAGCACCATTGTTTTTGAAGGCAACGGGCAGGTGGTTGAATACGCCGGCGGGTACGATGACTGGCTCAGCCAGCGGCCGCAAGGTGCCGCAGAGCGTCTGCCGGGCAAAAATAGCCGCAAAAAAATACGGCCAAAACCCAAAGTGCGCCCATCACGCAAGCTGGGGTATATGCAAAAGCGGGAAATGCAGGATTTGCCCCATAAGATCGAAGCTTTAGAGTCAGAGCAAAAAGAGCTGTTTGGGGTCCTGTCCAACCCGTTGTTTTACAAAAAAGAAAAAGACGAGATTGCCGGGGTCAAATCGAATTTCGATCGCGTCGAGCGTGAAATCGAAAGCGCCTACCGCCGCTGGGAAGAACTTGAAGCGATCAAATCACTAGCGGACAGTTAGAAGCGATATCCCGATTGTCGGTGACAGCGGCCGCACCGACCCGGCCGGCGGTGACCGTCCCACCCTGGGTAAATCCAGATAAACTTTCCTTTTCCCCACGTTATGTTATAATCATTACAATACATTTGCAATAAATTTGACAGATAAGGGGAATCGCTATGCGCGGAACTTTGCTCATCGGCCTGGCAGTGGTGTTGCTGATCATCGGATTGTTGGTCATAAAAAATATGGATGCCGATAAACCAGGCGCTGTCCAAGAATCGCAGACGAAAGCGTACGTCGAAAAAGCAAAAAAAGTTGCAGATGATGTGGATAAACGATTTAAAGACATCAAAATGAAGACGCCTGGGGTCGATTAATTTTTCGGCGGATATTGCGTTTTCATCCGTTGAAGCTGCTGTTTTTCCCATTGGCTGCGATCGTCGGCACATGCTGCATGGGGTGGGCGCTTTACTTTCATCGGAAAGGAGCCGTTTTATGGCGCGGGCGAACCATCAAGGTGAAAGAAGAAGGATCCGGTTAGGAGTCAAACCTTCCCGGTAGCATTCGACTAGTCAAAGCCCGGCCTGTACCAAGCCCCAGTTTACTAGTTTATCCAAATAATCCGATTTTCAGCAGGCACGCCAGTAAATCAACCCGCTCAACAACCTGCCTGGGTTCACAATTTTTTAATTCACTGTCTGACGGATATCAATCCTTTGGCGAGGCCTTTTGATGCTTGACAGGGATAGATCTGCGTACTATACCTCTCATGTTTAACAGCAAGGTATTTACGCGACTGATCTATGATCGGAAGGGTTTCAAGTTCTTTTGATAAGCTTTTGAACTGAACGGTACAAGAGATAAAGGCTCAAACCGGAGATCCATATGAATAGCATTGAACAATTCGAGGCCGGCGGCAGCCACCATGAAGTGGGACTGGCCATCGGATCTCATTTTGCTGATGCGATCCACCGATTTTTTGACAGTTACGAGCGTCTGCAACAACAACTCCTGCCTTTTTACTGCACATCAGCCGGGAAAAACTATTATCAGTCATTTCTTGGGCTGCACCGCGAGCGCTTTCCCGCATACATGTCTGAACTCGAGGGCATCGCAGCGGGAGCAAAACGGTCCTTTGAAGAGGTTTTTCTAGTCAATTTGCGGGGTGAATTCTCAGGATTGATGCCGCCAGCGTCTCAGACCGGCGATACCCCTGTTCAGGGATGCACCGATTGTCTGGTTCTTACCGCAGATTCAGCCCTGATTGGGCACAATGAAGATGGAAGTCCGGCCTCTTTCGGTCGCCTGTATGTCGTGACTGTGAATCTCGCTGAAGGTCCGACCTTCAGCGCACTATCCTATCCCGGCTTTCTGCCCGGAAATGCATTCGGTTATAATCAGGCCGGGATCCTGCACACGGTGAATCATGTGGCGCCGCGACCGATAAAGGTGGGATTGAGCCGGCATTTTCTCGCCCGTACCCTTCTCGATTCCCGCACCCTGGATGAAGCCATCCGCAATATTACCGAGTCCGATCGGGCGTCCGGATTCAATTACAACATCGGATCGCTATCCGAACGACGGGTAGTCAGCGTCGAAGTCGCACCGGATCGCCATCATGTCCGTGAGGTACAGGGCTATTATACCCACACTAACCATTATTTCGAACTGAACGAACAGAAGCAGGAGATTACCCAGTCGAGTCGAAAGCGGCTGAAACGCAGCATGATTCTTGGCCGGGCGACACCGCCCAGCGAGCCCGGTCATATACTGGCATTGCTGAGTAACCGGACCGATCGCGATTATCCCATATACCGTGACGCGGCATTGCCGGATGTCGATGCGACCCTGTGCTCGGCACTTTACGATTTGGATAGTCGTGAACTGCGGATCTATCACGATCATCCGGTCAAAGAACCGGGGAACTATGTGAAATTATCCCTGTAACATCGAAGGCGACCCTGCTGCCTCGGGTGTATATTTAAATCTGAACTCTCAAATCTTGCACTCTTTATCGCCGTTTAGCTCGAAAATTGACTTCTAACCTGCATTGGGAATACTGCCGCGTATCTCGGCGAAAGGGTTTCCACGGACCCGTGTCCGGGTCCGTATTTCATCTAATCGACCTACACATGAAAGGAGAAAAGCCATGAACAAGGAAGTATTTGGGGGAAAAAGCATTTTATTGATTGTTGGCCTGGTGTGCGCTGCTCTAATTCTATGGGGATCTCCGGCGCTAGCCGAAGAAAAGATCGAAGGCCCTTTGCATGTTGAGTCCTGGGGCGGAAGTTATGCCGAGGCGGTCAAAAGCTACATCATTGAGCCGTTTAAAAAGAAATATGGCATCGAGGTCACGCACGGATTTTTCGGCAATAATCCGGAGCAATTGGCCAAATTGCAGGCGGGGAAATCTGCGATCGATGTTTCATTTCTGAGTCAGAATTTTGTATTTCGGGCCAAAGAAGCGGACCTTCTTTTACCGATCCGGGTTGAAAATGTACCGAATTACCAAAAACTTTTCGATACATTTAAAAATCCCTCCTACGACCCCGGTCCCCAGGTTTTCTGCATCAGCTACTTCTGGGGCGATACGGCCATTGCCTGGAATACAAAATATGCCAAGAAACCCATATCATGGGACGCATTATGGGATCCTCGCTACAAGGGACACGTCGCCTTATACAACGACGGAGCTCAGGCCATTCCACAAACAGCAATTCTCCTCGGCCAGGATCCGAATAACATTACCGATCTGGATGTCGTGATGGCCAAGCTGAGAGAACTGAAGCCCAATCTGCTCAAATTCTGGTCCAGCGGGGCGGAGCTGACCTCGCTTTTTGCAACCGGAGAAGTATGGATTGCCGACTTCTGGCGGGGACGGGTAAACAATTTAAAAAAAGACGGACAACCGGTCGAATACACTCAACCGAAAGAAGGCAGCATTGGCTGGGTGGATACTATCGTGATTCCCAAGGGGGCAAAACACCGCCGTGCGGCGGAAGCTTTTCTGGATTTTGCCCTTTCCAAAGAGGTACACACCCTTTTCGTGACCAAGGGAATCACCTACGCGCCCTGTTCCAGCCTGGTTGAATTGACGCCCGAGCAAAGTGATCTTTTAGGTGCCAGCCCTGAGCTACGGGATAAGGTCGTATTTATCGATCCGGGTTACCAGCTGAAGAATAGTGGCAAGTGGAACACTTTGATGAATGAGTTGATGGCCGGCAAGTAGGCAGTGCCTGTCAATCCTAGAACTACTTAATTACACATGCTACCAACATAACGGATAGCTTAAGGTATATGAGGCCAAGCCGGGGTGGGTTACAGGCTGTCCAACAGCTCGTTTCCCCTCCCTTGACGGGAGGGGATCAAGGAGAGGGTGAATAGATAAGACGCTGATGCTATTCCTATTTTATCACCCCCGCCTAACCCTTCCCCGTCAAGGGGGGAATCTTCGATACTTCATATTTGAGTGTTTATGGGGATAAACACGGCCCAACGGAACAAAATGTCATCCGGTCATAAAGGATCTAGTATGGCTTTATGTTGACGGAACTGCCCCTTTCAGAGAAGCACGCTATTCATTTGAGGAAACGAAATCCATGAGCCAGATTGATATCGAGGTGAGAGAGGTTACCAAGCGTTTTGGGGACGTGGTTGCGGTCGATAATGTTTCATTTAACATTGAAAAGGGGGAGTTTTTTGCGCTTCTGGGACCGAGCGGCTGCGGCAAAACTACCATATTGCGAATGATCAGCGGTTTTGAGACACCGACCGAGGGCGATATTTACATCGGCGGTGAGGTCATGACCCGCGTACCTGCCTTTCGTCGGCCCACCAATCTTGTTTTTCAGCAGCTTTCGCTTTTTCCGCATATGAGTGTCTTTAAAAACATTTCCTTTGGTCTGGAGATGAAGAGAACTTCAAAGGAGAACATCAAGAAAGCGGTATATGAAGCACTCGAGCTCGTTGAGCTCGAGGGTTTTGCCGAGCGCAGAATACATCAGCTGAGCGGCGGGCAGCAGCAGCGGGTGGCGATAGCCCGGGCCCTGGTCAATCATCCGACGGTTCTTTTACTGGATGAACCCCTTGGCGCCTTGGATCTTAAACTCAGAAACCAGATGCAACTCGAACTCAAAAGGATTCAGCGGGAGGTGGGCACCACATTTATATACGTAACCCACGACCAGGGCGAAGCACTGACCATGTCCAATCGGATTGCGGTGATGAACAACGGCATCATCGAACAGATTGGCGAAAGTGACAATATTTATGAAAATCCTCAAACCGTCTTTGTGGCCAATTTTATCGGCGAGACCAACTTGATAGAGGGCCGGGTCAGCTCAGTCGATGAAATCAAAGCCGTTATCACCAGCAAAGATTTAGCCATATCGGTTAGCTTACAAGAAGGTCTCAATACAGGCCATAATGCTTTTATCTCCGTTAGACCTGAAAAGATCCGGATTGGGGAACAGCTGACTGGCCTTGAAAATATCTATAGCGGGGTTGTTGAAGAAGCAATTTACCACGGCGAATTAACCATATACACCATTTCCATCGAAAATCGACACCGGTTCTCCGTCAAAGTTCAAAATGTTGACATGAAAGGCTCCTATCCGCAAGGCACCCAATTGCAGGTCGGCTGGAGAATCGAAAACGGCATTGTGATCACCGAGAACGGTAATGGGTAAGATAAAAGTGAATAAGGATCGATAATGATGGAAGGCAAAATAGATAGGGACCGATTAAAGTTTCTATTCCAAATGAGTCCGGGGGTGTTCTGGCTGGTTTTCTTTTTTGTGATTCCGATATTGTTGATTCTTACATACAGTTTCTATCAATTCTCAGACGGTGTAATGCAAAAAGCGTTCACCATGGAGAATTATATCCGGGCCGTAACACAGCACCTTTACTTTAAAATATTCACCAAAAGCCTCTGGTATGGTGTGGCGGTGACTTCACTGTGTCTGCTCATAGGGTATCCCTGCGCCTATTTTCTGGCCCGGACAAAATACAAGCGCAAAGAGCTCTTGTTTTTGGCGCTGATAGTCCCATTTTGGACCAGCATTGTCGTTCGAACTTACGCCTGGAAGGTATTGCTGGGCACCAATGGGCTGATCAATCATTTCCTGTTCGAGTTCGGCATTATCGAATTACCGATTCGTTTTCTGTACACTGAAAAAGCCGTTTTCATCGGTCTGATTCATGTTTTCTTGCCGTTTATGATTCTGCCCTTGTATGCATCCATTGAAAAAATCGAGCAGCATTTGGAAGAAGCCGCCCAGGACCTGGGGGCGAACCGGGTCAAGACATTTTTACGGGTCAATCTGCCGCTTTCACTGCCTGGAATCAGCACCGGCTGCCTACTGGTGTTTATTCTGACTGTGGGATCATACATTACGCCGGACCTTTTGGGCGGTCCCAGTGAAATTATGATATCCAACGTAATCCAGAAGGAGTATTACGTGTCCTTTAACTGGCCGTTCGGCTCATCGCTTGCCATGCTTCTATTGTTTATCATCCTGGCCCTTATTATGTTCTATAACCGTATATTTAAATTGGAAAAGATTACAGGTGCCTGAATGTCTGTGAGGGAAGTACTTTTGAAAATCTGGGTGGTATGTGTTTATGTATTCCTATTTGCGCCGATTCTGACCGTGATCATCATGTCCTTTTATACCTCCAAGTATTCAACCTTCCCACTGGGAGATTTGACCTTGAAGTGGTATAAGCTGGCTGCAGCCGATCATAATATCCTTTCTGCCATCAAAAACAGTTTTTTTATTTCCCTGGGAGCCACCGTTGGAGCCACCTGTATTGGAACGCTGACCGCCATGGGATTCGTCAGACAAAAATTTCGCGGCAAAGAAATGTTGAATGCCTTTTTTTTGTCACCGATGATTATCCCTGAAATCATCACCGGCATCGCACTTCTGAGTTTTGCCACGATCCTAAAGTTGCAGGGGGGAATTTTTTTGATTGTGATCGGTCATATCCTCATATGCCTGCCTTTTGTCCTGACGGTCGTATCGGCCAGGCTTCACGGATTTGATCGCTCCTTAGAAGAAGCCGCTATGGATTTGGGGGCCAGTGATACCGTGACGTTTAGAAGGATCACCCTGCCGCTGATCATGCCCGGGATTCTTGGAGGGGCGTTATTAGCGTTTACGGTGTCTTTTGACAACTTTCTAATAACATACATGCTGGCAGGTCCCGGACTTACCACCATTCCGATTCAGGTCTACTCGATGGTCCGGTTCGAAATCACTCCGAAAATTCATGCCTTTTCCACTTTTATCGTTTTAATTTCCATGTCCCTTATCATCATCAATGAAAGGGTGATCCGGGCGCACAGAAACTGAAACCTGATTTGAAATCTCGCTAAAATACTTGGGGCCTTCGTAATGAGTATTGAAATCTTTTTTATAGCGGTTTTAATTTTATTGCTGTTTGCTGTTTTTGATCTATCTGTGGGGGTTGCCAACGATGCCGTCAATTTTTTAAATTCCTCGATCGGTTCAAGGGTGGCCCCCTATTTTGTGATCATGATTGTTGCCAGTCTCGGCATTCTCGCAGGTGTGACCTTCTCCGGAGGAATGATGGAGGTCGCCAGGAAGGGCATTTTTCATCCTCAGTTTTTTACCATGCCCGAACTCATTACGATCTTTATGGCCGTCATGCTGACAGATATCCTACTCTTAGATCTTCTCAATGCACACGGCTTGCCCACTTCGACAACGGTGTCCATTGTTTTTGAACTTTTAGGCGCTGCCGTGGCGGTATCGTTGATTAAAATCATGCATGCTGCGGATGGTTCGATGACTTTAGGAGAGTATATAAATACGGGCAAAGCCATGATGATTGTCTTTGGTATCCTCCTGTCAATCGTCGTGGCTTTTTTCTGCGGCGCCGTGGTTCAATTCATTTCCCGTTTGATTTTTACCTTTGACTATCAGAAAAGGCTCAAGCGTTACGGCGCCATCTGGGGCGGCGTTGCCATGGCAACCATCACCTTCTTTATTCTGGTAAAAGGGGCCAAGGGGGCAACTTTCATGACCTCTGAAACCGTCCAATGGATCCTGTCCCACAGCCTGTTTATGCTGGCCTCAATTTTCCTGGTTTCAGCCATTATTTTTCAACTCTTAATTTCTTTATTCAACATAAATATTTTAAAACCGGTCGTGCTGGTGGGCACCTTTGCACTGGCCATGGCCTTTGCAGCCAATGATCTGGTGAATTTTATCGGAGTTCCTTTAGCCGGCTTAAATGCTTACCAAACGGCTGTCGCTTCAAGCGATCCGCTGAACATTACCATGGTGGCACTGAGCAAGAAAGTGCAATCCCATACCCTGTTGCTGCTCATTGCGGGGGTTATTATGGTGTTAACCTTGTGGTTCTCAAAAAAAGCCCGGACTGTCACCGAGACTGAAATCAGCCTGGGACAACAGGAAGAGGGTACGGAGCGTTTTGAATCCATATGGCTCTCGCGCAGCATTGTCAGCATGGTGCATTCAGTTGTTGAGTCCATAAAAAGTTTGACCCCACGCGCCGTCAGAGAGCATATCGGCCGACGAATGGATCCCAATATTCATCAACCTGTTATGGCTGCGGTTCAACAGCCTTCTTTCGATTTGGTGCGTGCATCCGTAAACCTGATGGTTGCCAGCGCGGTGGTTTCTTTTGCAACTTCCATGAAGCTGCCCCTGTCAACCACCTATGTAACCTTCATGGTGGCCATGGGCACCTCCTTCTCGGACCAGGCATGGGGCATGGAAAGTGCCGTTTACCGTGTTACCGGGGTTCTGACGGTTATCGGCGGATGGTTTATGACGGCTTTTATTGCCTTTGTCACTTGCTTTGTCTTTGCAGCGGTCGTCCATTATCTAAAAGTGCCGGGCGTCCTGTTGCTCATGTTTTTGGCTGTGCTCATGATTCGGAAAAACCACAAAAAGCACAAAGGGCGAGTCAGGGAGACTGAAGATCAAAAAATCTTTAATTTAAAAAAAGTTGATGATGCTCACCTGGCCGTTTCCAATACCTTTGATCATACGGCATACCTGTTAAAAGAGATCAGGCGGTCGTTAGACGTGTCATTTGATGCCTTATTCGATCAGGATGTCGATACACTGAACCGACAACGAAAAAAAGTGAAACAAATCCAGGTTTGGTCCAATATTATCATGGCAAATGTTTTTAAGGTATTACGCCTGCTGCAAAAAGAGGAACCCCATGTGTCTTTTAAATATGCTCAGACGATCAGAAGGCTTCAAAAGCTGTCTGATGGGCACCGGGACATTGTCCTGCGCGCCTATGTGCATACCAGCAATAAACATAAAGGACTGCTGGATGTCCAGGTCGAAGAACTTAAAAAAGTCAAAATCTGCATCCTTGACATTCTTGAAAAAGTGGAAAATTCCTTCAATAAGAAAGAAATTGTGGATTATCAGAATATCATTGACCTTTATCAACATATTCGGGATCTGGCAGATCAATTCAACAAGGTTCAAATCGAACGGATCAGAAACGATAGCTCCAAGACCCGTCTCAGTCTTCTCTATTATGGTATTCTGGGAAACTGTCTGATGCTCACCAAGCAGAACATCAAGCTGCTGGAGATTTTCAACGAATCCTTTCAATTCGATAAGCAGTTGTCAGAGTCATATTTTAAATTTGATACTTAGTACCTGAATTTTGTCCGTATTCTCAGCAGTGATGCTTAAGGGTGTATATCGGTAATTTATCCGCAGCGAAGTTTGCCGGCAAAAATTCAGGTAGAACGTAGAACGCGATCGGGGCCAAAGTTTGAATAGTGAGAAACAGTTATGCGCAAATTAGCCTTTGGATACTCAACCAGATGCAATATCAGGTGTGAGCATTGCGTGGCCACGGAAGATCTGCCGGCCGGCAGGAAGATGGAACATGATCAGGCAAAAGAGATCATTGTCGAGATGGCCCGGGCTGGTGTGGGCGGAATAAGCTTTTCCGCTGGTGAACCGTTTTTGTATTTCAATGAAATTGCAGAGCTTGTGAAACTTTGCCGTCAAATCGGAATCTATACGAGAATCGTTACCAACAGTTTTTGGGCCAAGACAGCAGAATCTTCCGACCAACTTGTATCAGAGCTGAAAATAATTGGGCTTTGCCAATTGAGATTGAGTTACTCAAGGTGGCACCAGAAAAATGTAAACCGGAACAATGTGTTGAATGCGGCACGCAGTTGCCAAAAGATCGGGCTAAATTTTTTTGTTTCATTTGTTACCGATTTTTCTAAAGAAGATGATCAGTATGAACAGTTTTTGCGTTATCATGGCCTCACATTTTTCCCCGAACCCGTCATCTATGCCGGTCGTGCGGAGTCTTTCAAACGCAGGAGTATTCTGACCGATTATCAGGCAAACTGCTGCAACATGAATCCCTATCTTTCTCCGGATCTTGACATGTACGCCTGTTGCGATGCGGGGAGCCATTTCCCGCAAACAAACTTTTTTTACCTTGGGAACTTAAACGGCAATACGGTGGAGCAGCTTTTTACTAAAAGTGAAACAGACCGGTTGCACAACCTCATCCGTACCATGGGGCTAACGAATATCGCATCCTTTACCGGTATGAAGGCACGCCAGATCATAACCTATTGTAAATGCGATCTGTGCCGCAAACTGTTCGACTCACCGGAAACTTTAGCAAGGCTGCGATCTGAAGTGTCGCAACTGGAAGCTTGGAGCCGCTCGTGATCCTGGATTGTTCTTTTATAATCGAGATGCCGGCCTTGTTTGAAAGGATAAGGTCTCTTTTACTTCTTTTTTAATTTTTTAAAATAGTTGCCGGGTTCCCACCACTGCTTTTCATCATCGATATATAGCAAAAATTTATCCAATTGCTCCTTAATGCGCCGGGATTCGTCAACACCAAACTCTAAAGCAAAATTGTGGTCATCGGCCTCGACGTTTACGCTGAAATAGTCCTGCGGACCGTCTCTAAACCCGGGGCCTGAAGCCCAGCTGATATCCAACTCAGAGTTGTTGCCCAAAATTTTAGTTCGACGATTTTTTTTAGAAAGCCGCATCAGTCTCATTATTCACCTCTATTAAATCCAGTTTCTCATCATTCTCATAAAAAAATCTTACCATAAATTTCATCCCTCAAATTCTGAATTCGCCAAGCCAGCATACCAGAGATAATCAAGTATTACAAAATGCATCTTGAGTCAGATTCAGGTTATTGTTGTAATTGTTGATTAAATCCGCTTATATTTGGTCAGGCATTACATGAAGAGATAACCACACGCAGGAGATAACCATGACATCGCGCAAAACGGTTGCCCTGGTCCTCGGTAGCGGATCATCGCGCGGATGGGCACATATCGGAGCCATCGAAGCACTGGAAGAGGAAAAAATTACGATTGATTATGTTGTCGGAAGCAGCGTCGGATCTTATGTCGGTGCACTCTACGCCAGCGGCAGCCTTAAGAGTCTCAAAGAGTTTGTTCTCAGGATGGACGGCAAAAAGGTCTTTTCTTATTTCGACGTGGTTTTCCCGCGCTCGGGCCTCCTCGACGGCACCAAAAAGCTAAAGGAGCTTTTTTCGATTCACACCGATGTCGATGATTTTTCTGAGCTGAAAATCCCGCTACTGATGGTGGCAACCGATATGGTAACCGGGAAGAAAGTCGTTCTGAAAACCGGCAATATATTAAGTGCCCTCAGGGCGACGACCTCAATTCCGGGGCTCTTTGCACCCGTGAAGGTCAAAGATCGCTGGTTGGTGGACGGCGGCCTGGTGGACCCGGTTCCGGTAGGCGTCGCCCGGGCCCTGGAAGCCGATGTCGTGATTGCCGTTGATCTTAACAGCGGGGTTGTCTCGCGCAAAAAGCCAAAAAAACAGATCAACCCCACGGCCCCCAAAACCGCAAATTCCCTGGCCTACAAGAGTGAACTGCTTAAAAAAATGGTGGATTATTACGAACATGCTGAAATTAGTTTCACGAACAAAATCAGCGTACTGCTTAATCGGGAATCAGGTACCCCTGATATCATCGATACCGTCATGACCTCCATCAACATCATGCAGGAGCGTATCACCAGGGTCAATCTGGCTGTGGAACCGCCTGACGTGCTGATCCAGCCGCGTCTCGGTCAGTTGAAGATGATGGACTTCGACCAGGTTGAACAGACCATTGAAGAAGGCTATATCAGTGTTAAGGAAAAAATAGAACACATCAAAAAACTGCTCGAACCTGCATGAGCCTGCGGTTAAAATGGTCCCTGCCTGACCGGTTCCCTGCCGGATTCTACCCGTGCTTGCGTCCCGTAAATACGATAAAAAAAGTGAACCATACACTATTCAATACCCCCGGGTCTGAATCTTTTACAATGCGTTTTTGTTGAGGGGCGGCCGGACCCGGCTGGCCGTCAACATAACGGTTTTTGATTCGATACACAAACTTTTTGGATCCCAAATGAATCCATGGTGGATAACATCCCGGTAGCTCGGTGTGGCAGGTAAACGGAAAAATATATTGAGTTTTTCTGAATTGATACATAAAATACTATTTAATATTGATGCGCCCGTAAACGGTCGAAACGACTTGATTCACTGAAATCTAAGAATTGTTTCGAATTTGAGCTTTGTAAATTACATATAGCACATGACCCTATTCACGGCGCTTTAAACCTAACCGGTAGAGGACGGTAATAGATGCCTAGCGTAAAAAGCGGGAGATGGGAGCACCTTGTTGTTACTCCCAGAAGAGTTTTGGCCAGTATCAAGCCGGGGATGACCATTTTTTTCGGAAGCGGTGTGGCTGAGCCTCGAACCCTGATGAAATGCCTGATTGAATCCGGCCTTTCGAATACAAATGACCTGGAGTTGGTACAGCTGACCAGTCATGGAGACGTGCTTTCGTTAAAGGATCTTGATTTTCAGAATTACCGCCTCAAAACTTTTTTTTCCACCTGGGTGGCCAGCGAAGTAGTATTTGCCGGAAGTGTCGATTTGATTCCGGGCCGTATCTCCCAGATACCTCAAATTATCAAATCCAGGCGGATTCCCATCGATGTCGCCTTTATCCAAATTACACCGCCCAATGAGGATGGATACTGCAGCCTCGGAGTGGCCGTGGACATCGCCCGGGAAGCCATGGAACAAGCCTCATTGGTCGTCGGTGAAATCAACACCGAAATTCCCTTCACATTTGGCGACACAATCGTTTCCATTTCGGACTTTGATCTGCTGGTAAAATCCATAGAACCGCCCGGCTATTTTAAGCGTCAAAGCGTCAGCAAAGCAATTGATAAGGTAGCCGCCAACATTTCCCAGGTGATTGAGGACGGGGACTGCATTTGCTTCCACACCGGACCTTTATTCGAAGCTTTGGGACGACACCTGGCGACTAAACGGCACCTGGGTATCCATTCGGCGTATTTTACCGATGCCTTGATGGATCTGGTCAAAAGCGGAGCAGTGACAAATTATCGCAAATCGGTTATGAGAGGGAAATCGGCTGCTTCATACGCATTAGGAACACCGGAGTTAATGGCCTGGCTGGACCATAATCCGCTGGTTGAATTTCAAGGTATCGAGCAATTGTTTGATCCAATCCAAATCGGCCGCAACGCTAACTTCGTGGCCGTATTCGAAGCTCGCAAAGTGGATCTGCTGGGCCGTGTTTCTTTCTCGGTGGGAAAAACAAATATCACATCAGGCCCGGGCGAGGGTGCGGATCTTTTCACCGGAGCTGAGATTTCACCGGGAGGCCGTACGATATTAGGACTGCCAAGCCGAAACCGCAAAGGGGACCCGAATATCGTGGCAGTGCTTCGTGATCTTCGCAATCAGTATCATATGCGCGAATCGATTGACGTACTGGTCACCGAATACGGCATAGCCAACTTAAAATGGCGCACCATTCGTGAACGTGCGCAAGCCCTGATTGATATTGCCCATCCCAATGACCGGGAGAAACTGGTAGAAAAGGCTAAACAAAAGAAGCTTTTATTCCCGGATCAGATATTTTTGTCTGAAAGCGCCCAGTTGTATCCCATGGATATTGCAACCGAACATATCTTCAAAAATGGACTAAAGATTCGCTTCCGAGCCATCAAACCTTCCGATGAAGCGGCCATGCGCCGTCTTTTCTACCGCTTCTCAAACCAGACCGTCTTTCGCCGATTTCTTTTTCCCATTTCTACCATGCCGCATAATAAAATGCAGGAATACGTCAATGTCGATTACAGTCGTATGATGTCTGTGGTGGCGCTGGCCAGAGAATCCGATCAAGAGACAATCATTGCCGAAGCAAGATATGTCAAGGATGAGCAAAGCGCCATCGGGGATCTGGCTTTTGTCGTGGATGAAAAGTATCAGGGAATCGGTATCGGGTCGTATCTGTATAAAATGCTGATTCGGCTGGCCAAAGACAGGGGACTGAAAGGGTTTTCCGCTGAAGTGCTGCAGGCCAACCAGAGTATGATGAAAGTGTTTGAAAACGGTCAGCTGCCCATAAACGCCAGGGTAGATAGTGGCTTGCTAAGGCTGACCGTTTCTTTTGATGGGCAACCCGACCAGGCCGGAAACCAACCGGCTCAAATTTATCAGCAAAAACCACATCGACCAAAAGAAGGATACTGACCAATGAAAGAAATCTGTACTGACCTGGCAGAAGAATATGAGGAGTTGGATACCATCGTCGCCGCGCTTGACGATTCCGGCTGGAACGTCATGACACCGGCAGAAGGCTGGACTGTAAAAGACCAGATTCGGCATCTCGCCTACTATGATGAACGGGCCAAGCTGGCCGTCACCGCACCGGAGGCCTTTGATCAACATCTGGCTGATATAACCAGCGACCCTGAAGGCCACCGTGAGACCCTTGAACAAGTGGGCCAAGAACTGGCCGTTGCCGATTTGTTAACCTGGTGGCGGCAGGGACGCCGGGCCCTTCTGGACGCGCTGAAACCTCTGGACCGCAAGGCCAGGATAGGCTGGTATGGGCCGCCCTTGAGTGCCCTGTCTTTTGCGACTGCCCGGATCATGGAGACCTGGGCTCATGGCCAGGACGTTGCGGATGCCTTGGGTCTTGAGCGGGTTGCCACCGACCGGCTGCGTCATGTCGCCCATATGGGGGTGGCGACCTTTGGCTGGAGCTATACCAACCGCCAGATGAAGGTGCCCGATTCACCGGTCAGGGTCGAAATTGCCAGCCCCTCCGGAAAACTCTGGACCTGGGGCCCTGAAAACGCCAAGGACATTGTCAAGGGTCCGGCTGAAGATTTTTGCCTGGTAGTCGTCCAAAGACGCAATCCGGCCGATACCCGGCTCGTTATTGAGGGTGCAACCGCCGGCCAATGGATGTCGATTTCCCAGACCTATGCCGGTGAGCCTGGAGCCGGTCGCAAACCGGGAATGTTCTCCAAATCGACACACCAGCATGGATAATTGTGAAATATGAGGATGCCCCCCAGGACTATGATAGAGAGGTCGCCCGTCAGCAATAAAGCAATATAAATCTCATCATCGTTTTCGTCTGTCAGCGATCCCACTTCGCCTATCATCTGCGATAAACGTATTTATCTTGCGCCTATCCTTTTGCGCCTTCCTTTTTACCAGTATGATCTTGGTAGGATATGGTCCAGAAGATGGCGCTTCATCAATAATTTCCTGCCTTTTTGCTTCAGCCTGTACCATTAGCGGTTTGCTCCTTTGTCAATGTTGTCTAACCTCAAATTGTAAGATTCAATGATCTCTATTTTAAATCTATCAAAAGGGGCGGACAAGTATCCGCCCCTCTGCAAAAGAAGACCTGACCATTATCTGAGACATAATTTCAAGAAGGTTAATGACAAAAACCTAAATAATGATCATAAATGATTGGTCAGGCAATATCGTTTGGCAGCAAAATATATGCCACAAGCTGGTGGATGGCTAAATCATAATAAATCCGGAAAGATAGGGGATGCAGAAAGAAAACAGAGTCAGACAAATATGAAAAGCAATAAATAAAAATGTGGCAAAATGTTCCTAGCGCTAACCAGTTAGCTTACACGCGGAAATAAATCTTCAACCAACCGCTTATCTTGATCTATTTTTGTAGGATTTTCGACCGGCGGGTCCAATTTTTTCGGATCCGCCGGCTTGAGGACCGGATATTTTCCTGGCGATATAAACCACATGTCTGCGTCCGCCCCGGCCCGGGCGTTGCCGGTTAACGGAGAATCCGGCAGCTTTCAAACGTTTTTCAAAAGCCTTGTCCGGATCTTCGGACCAGACCGCAAACACCCCGTCTGCTTTCAAGGCGGAACGGCTTAACGCCAGCGCCCTGTCGTCGTACAGATACTCTCCTCTGCCCGGAGCCCCCGCATGAGGACCATCGTACAGGTCCAAGATTACGGCATCAAACCGCTTGCCCTTGCCCTTCTTTGCCGCATAACGAATAAGCGCGGCCACATCATCAATCACAATTTTGACCCGCGGGTCGTCGACTGCCCCGCCGCTAAAATGGGCAAGCGGCCCGCGGCACCAATTGACTATTATCGGGTTCAGTTCAGCCACCACGACCGCGGCAGCAACCGGGAGATTATCAATGGCCGCCTTCAGGGTGAACCCCATGCCCAGACCACCCACCAGCACCCTGGGATTTTTTTTATTCTTCAGGGACTCACAAGCCAGCTGCGCCAAAACTATCTCGGACACGTTGGCCGAGGAGTTCATCAGCACCCGACGATCAATGGTTATGAGAAAATCCGTTTCGCCCCTCTGCCGAAGATCCAGCAGCCCCTGATCGGTATCAATACTGTCAACTATCCGCCATGGCTGCGCCATTTAAAATCCACTACTTAATTGTTCGGCCGTCCCCAAGGTTCCCGGTTGCTCAAACGCTGACCGGATACGAGGGCTGTGAGAAATTTGGTTTAAATCCTTGCATGTGTTTACACTACCCCCATTTTTTGAAAAAACGATCTGCCAGAGTTGGTTTCGTCGCGCCCGGAAACTGCCGGCGCAGGAAAGAAGGTAGTAAGTCCACATGCGCTGAAATCGCAGGTCGTAGGCATCCTGTAGACAACTCCAGTTATCGATGAAGTTCCGGTGCCAAGCTATCAGGGTCGGATCGTAATGGGGACCGAAACTGTGCCAGTCTTCCAGGATGAAGATGCCTTCGGCGGCCCCGGTAATCTGCCGGGCCGAGGGCAGCATTGAATTGGGAAAAATATATGTCGCCAACCAGGGGTCCACGGAGCGAACCGACGTGTTGCTCCCGATGGTGTGCAACAAAAACAGCCCGTCATCTTTCAGGCACCGGTTGACGACCTGCATGTAGGTCCGGTAGTTCGCCAATCCCACATGCTCGAACATGCCGATCGAAACAATGCGGTCGAAGGTTCCCGCAATATCCCGGTAATCCTTTAGCTCGAAGTTCACGGGCAGGTCGGCACAGCAGCTCTGGCCCAGCTTGACCTGCTCGTCCGAGACCGTAACGCCCGTTACCTCGACCCGGTATTTCTCAGCGGCGTAGATCGCGAAACCGCCCCACCCGCAGCCAATATCCAGCACCCGCATGCCCGGCTCCAGCCCAAGCTTGCGGCAGGTTAGCTCGAGTTTGGCCTCCTGGGCCTCATCGAGTGTGGCGGCCTCTTGCCAGTAGGCGCAGGAGTAATTCATGCGCTTGTCCAGCATGACGGTAAAAAGTTCATTGCCGATATCGTAGTGGCGCCGGCCGACCTCAAACACCCAGGCCCTGCCTTGCATTCTGGTCAGCCTGGCTTTAACCGCTTCCCAAATGAGAGTCTTCGATTTGCGCACCTTTTTATCGAGGCGTGCTGCCATGATTCGATCGAAGAACTGATCCAGTGCTTGGCAGTCCCACCAGCCGTCCATGTAGCTTTCTCCCAGAGCCAGCGAACCGCCGGCAATGACCCTGGGGTAAAAATCGGGATTGTGAACCTGGATATCGTAGGGTGCCTGCCCGTCGATTCGCACACCGGCAAAATCCAGAAGTTGTTGAACCAACCTTTTTTCTCCCGGGCTTTTCATGGAACTGTCTCCGTATCAGGTGAAAGCGAAAATCGGGAAAGGCCATCACTTAAATTTTAAATATTTGTATATGCTTATTATGAATTGATAAAATCCCCCAGCTCTGATTGAGAAATGGGGTTTAAAATACGTTTCATGGCTGCCTCTGGGTTTGGCTTTTCAAATTATTAGCATGTAAGCGTTTCCGGAGTCAATATTAGAAAAATTAAATGAAATCAAAAAGATAAAACCCATCCTAATATTGTTTACGATCGACTTTAGCCCTTGTTGTGAGTTCCTTGCATTTTATGAAATCCGCGGATCATCACCAACTCACAAAGACGCGAAGATGAATATAACCAACGATGTGCCTTTGTGGCATTTTATCCCGGCTTGTCCGGCTTAGGCTGTTACATGCAATAACCATTACTGGGAAAAAAATTACTTAATTTTAGGCTGACAGTGGCCAGCCATAAAGGCAACTTACTGTTATTACTTGAACTTTGGTGTAGGATATTTTGTGCATGGAATTTGCTTTCAGCAGTTTCTCTAGAGCCGGGCATAAATTATTAGACATGAAATACTGTTTAAAATTGAAAATAGACCTTACCTTGCACCATAAGCCTTGCGCTTTGAGCCAGTCCCTAATTGGCAAAAACCGGTTGTCTGGCAACAGCTATTTTTATGACTACCTAATTTTGACCGCCTTAGTAGAGGAGGGATGAATTGAAACTCATCCAGAGGCCTATATACATTCTAATGATAACGGCTGCGATCGCATTCATCAGTCTCTTGATGGGGACATCAACGGCGCTGGCAGGTGCCAAGACTCAAGATGAGTTGATAAACACCATAATTCAAATTGCCAAAGACGAATATCATAAGCATTCATATAAGTGGACAGATTACGAAAAGCAATTCACCCTGAATATGTCTGAAGATGAATTTGCCGCTTTTTGCATTGGGACTGCAAGATATGAGCACCGCAGGGGCCGCAAATGGAATATTGATTGGCAGGCAAAAATACCGATTTATAACCCATCGGGTCGTTTAGTTTCATATGATATTGGCGTTATGCAAATTAACAGTAGAACCGGCAAAACTTATTTCCATGCGCTGGATTATGAAAATAATATATCTGACAATATTCGAGCTGGTGTCAAGCATTTAGCCGCCGGGTTTAATCAAGCATACTTCAAAGGATTTGGCGGCCTCGATGCAATTAACTACGGGTTGCAATTTTATAATCCATACGAGTCAAACCGGGTGAAAAAGATATGGCATTATATTCCCAAATATAAAAAGCCGCCGCCGCACAATATTTCAATAAAGGTGCCGGCTGGGTTTCGATCCGTAAGACGGCCTGATTCCTGGCTGGGAACCCATGATGGTCGGTTATTTATTGTGAAATGACGGGCGCTCTTTTATTTTCAAGAAAGCAATAATTAAAAAAGCAGGCACCCAAATCCATAGCAGCTCACTTTTTAAGACCGTTAACCCGCGTTGGCTTAAAAATGCTTTAATACTGAGGGGAGAGACCTCGATGGGAGTCCACGGGAAAAAGTACCTCTCATTGGTAAATGGTGACAGCAGAGCAATTCCGTTGCCCCCATTGGTCAAAGCATCCAAAATCCCATGGCTGGCTGCGAGAATAAAAAAATAAAGAACATATTTCCACCACTGTTTTGAAAAAATCCCTTCTTTGCGATAAAAAATAAAAACGATTATTACACTAAGCAGTGCTGCGAAAAACGGAGAATGAAAAAAGCCTCTATGACCAAAAAAATCATAGGATGGTATGTACAGCCAACGGTAGCCAATGACGTCGGCATCCGGGAGGATCGAACATGCGATGCTTAAAATCCAAAATTTCAAGGAAATTTTACCAGACCTAAAACCGTACGCCGAAGAAACAGCGACCACAGAATGGGATATGATTGTCGGCAAAGCAATTTCCAGTCTATAGTATCAAAAGGGGACAAGCCAATGGCAACAGATTTAACCGAATAATTGCTACCACATCAATATCAATACTTCCAGCTTTGAAAGTACCAATTATTATTTTCCAGCTTCATAGTGTAAATAATGAGCCCATTAAAGTCTCCACGAGCCATATAAATTTTCACCTCAGCTTTTTTGCCGGAGACTGTTATTTTAGGTATTCCTAATGAGATAGAAGGATTTTCTGCAAGTCTTTTAGGAAGAATTTTAATTGACACTATTCTGTCATATCCCTATGGTGAGAAATGAACCAAAGGCAATATGGCGATAAATCCTTATAAAGGCCTTCAAACGGAAGACATTTGGTAATTGGTATGGAACAGAAAGAAAACCGGTTTTGGGAGACAAAATCACTAAAGGAAATGACAAAAACTGAATGGGAATCTCTCTGTGATTATTGCGGTCTCTGCTGCTTGTATAGTGTTCAAGATGGGAAAACAGGTAATATTAAGCTGCTTGCGGTTGCATGTCAGCATTTAGACATATCCGCTTGTCGTTGTGTGGTCTACAATGAAAGGTTCAAAACCGTACCGGACTGCATGAAGCTTTTACCGGATAAGATAAGGCGAATAAAAAGGTTACCCTACACTTGTGCATACCGATCCCTTGCCGAAGGCAGAGAATTAGAGCGGTGGCACCCATTAGTTTCTGGAGATCCCAATGCAGTTCACGAAGCTGGAGTTTCCGTGCGGGACAAAGTTGTGACCGGGGTACATGTCAATCCGGATGAGTTTAATTACTTCACCTCTGGCAAATAGCATTTACCTCGGCAATTACGATTTTCATATGGTTCACATTTCCCAAGTCCGGGTGATTTTATTGGCGCTAGGGCCGAACCCGTTGGATGATTCCGGCAGAAGCCAGATACATAAGGCCAAGGTAAGTAAAGACTAGGGTGTAGTTGCCCTGGGTGAGATCCAGGATATAGCCGCTCAGCCACGGACCGAGCGGTCCAGACAGGAATCCGTAGGCGGTGAAAATCAGCCCGAAGATGGCCCCGAAGTGGGCCATGCCGAAGCAGTCGCCAGCCAGAGGTGCGCTGACTGCAAACAGGGTTCCGAAGGCAAATCCGATAACCGCCGCCAGGGCGGCCCACAGCCAAATTCCTTCCAGATGAGGCATGATCAAATAGGCGATGGCAGCACTCGTAAAGCTGATTGCCATAGTTCGCCTGCGCCCCAACCGGTCTGAGAAAAATCCACTCACCAACCTGCCGCCACCGTTCGTCAAATTAAAACCGGTAAGTATAACGACGGCCTGGGTGAGGCCCAGCCCGCGAGCCAGGCCGAATCCGGTGGCCAGCACCAACATGCTGGCACCGGCGGCGCCGGCCAACACCCAGGTGAGCCAAAGATACCAGAATTCGCGGGTTTTCAAGGCTTCAACCACCGAGCGACTGCTCGGCTCAATCGCCGTATCGGCTGCCGGCGCCGACAGATCCACCGGCGGGAAGCGGATGAGGGCGGAAGCAGCCAGGCCGACAGCGAGCGCCACACAGCCAAGCACCAAGTTGATCGTTTCGTAGCCCCAGCTTGACAAAAGGGCGGTAAATACCGGAGACATGACTGCCGCTGCCAGACCGAAGGCCATATTGAAAAATCCTGAGACCAGCCCGCGCCTTTCGGGATACCAGCGCTGCACCACCGTCAGCGCCGGGACATAGATAAAGGCCGATGAGGCGCCGACTAAAAATGCCCAGGTGTAGACAGCGGTCATGTTCTCAGCCCGGCCAAGCCAAATAGCACTGCTGCCGCACAGGACGGCCCCCAGGGCGGCCAGCTTTGCAGGGCCATATATTTCCTGCCAGCGCCCGCAAAGGTACATGAAGCAGGTGGCGCCGGTCAGAACAAAAAAAATCGTCTGGCCAATCTCGGTGCCGCCGACATTGAAGGCCTGCTGCCAGTACTGGCGCATGACCCCGGGGAAGCCGAAGATAAATGCCCCCGGCCAGGATATGGCGCCGGCGCAGGATATCAGGATGAATGCCCGTGAGGGTTTTTGCGGCATAGGGACTCCTATAGTATAACGCCTTTCTTTTTGTACCGTTGGCGGGTCCTATAGCATGATACCGCCAGGTTTGGCAAATGCCGGGCCGCTGGATCAAAATGCTTTGAGAGGTTGGTGTCAAATTATGGGGAAAACTCCGGGATGTTGCGTATCCAGAATTGGCTCGGCCAGTGGCGGTCCAGACCTCTGCCGTATTCGGAATTATTCCGCAGGACAGCCGGCAAGTTCTATTTTAATCTTGCATGCCGGGTAAAGTTCATTATAGGTTGGCATTGAGCATTCAACCGGGAACGGAAAGGGGAAATGGCATGAAGGATCTGATATCAGATATTGCAAAAGCCTTAGTCGATCCACCAGACCAGGTATCGGTTACTGAAATTGAAGGTGGCCATACCGTAATTTTAGAACTCAGTGTTGCTAAAAGCGATATGGGAATGGTCATTGGCAAAAAGGGCCGGAATGCTTTGGCACTAAGGACTATCTTGAGTGCAGCTGCCGGCAAGACCGGTAAAAGATATGTTCTCGAGATTGTTGAGTGATAATCTACAAAATCGCCGGACGCTTAGCCTGTTGTTGCCACAGTCGAGCGCGGCTGGTGGCTGCCCTGAGTTCCCAGGACTTCGCCTGTAGGCGGCGGGCAATCTCGAGGGCCTTCTGAAAACACGCTTCCGGGGTTAATTCCGGATTGCGCACGCCGCACGCCTCATTCAGCCGGAGTTGTCCCTGCAACCGATACAGTTCAGCCTGATAAAATCGCGCCTGGTTTTGGTGTGCGGCTGATAACGCCTTATCCAGTGTTTCAATTCCGAAGTCGATCTGTCCCGTTCTTTCATAGGCTTGGGCTAACAGGCCAAGAACCCACGGTAGGCCAATTCCTGTCCCTGCGGTATGGCGGGCGGCTAATCCCTTTTTAATCAGCGCCGGTCCTTCCCCACAGCCCCCTCAGCACCTGGTACCGCTGGGGCGCATCCCCGACACGCTGACACAACTTGTGCGCCTGGGCGTAGATCATTTCTACTTCTTTGGCGACATAGCCTTTGACGGCTATCAAAGCTGGGCCGAGGGTGGTTAGCAAGTCAAGCTTCCGTCGAGCGTGCTGTGAGGTATCCGGCAGCATCTTGAACAACGAAAGCCCCTTGTTGAGATGGCTGATGGCTTCGACGTTGGCTGAGCGCCGTATGGCGTGCTCACCGGCCTTCTGCCAATAATCTATCGCGCGCTCCGGCAGCCCGGCTTCCGTATAGTGATGTGCCAGAAGTTCCGGCTTTGATACCACGCGGCCTGGAAATTGTGTCTCCAGTACTTGCGCAGCGCCCCGGTGGTACTGCTGCCGGGTACTCTTGAGAAGGGATTGATAGGCAGCATCCTGGATAAGGGCGTGTTTAAAGGTGTAAGTTGCCCCTGGCGGCAATCCTTTTTGATAGAGCAGTTCTGCTTCCACCAGTCGATTTAATTCTCGCTGCAATGTTTTCTCATCCGACTTGGCTATTGCGTGGAGAACCTCATACGAAAAATCACGACCAATGACCGCGCCCAATTGAGCAATGTCTTTGGCGCTGCCCAGTCGATCTAACCGTGACATCAACGAGTCGTTTAGGGTGGCCGGAATTGCCAAAGCAGAGAAGGAGCCGGTCAACTCATAATGACGATCCTGTTCTTCAAGGACATCTGATTCCACGACCGCTTTGGTCGTTTCCTCGACGAACAGCGGCACGCCATCCGTCTTCTCGACGATCTGCTGAAGAACCGCGGCTGGTAGGCTCTTGTCACCTGCTACCCGCTCAGCCATCCGTTTAATTTGATTGGGCGACAAACGGTTGAGGGCAATAGGTGACAGGTGCTTTGGTAAACCCCAGGGTGCTTGGAATGTCGGGCGGCACGTCAAAAGCAGACAAAAAGCAGCGGTCGAGGTCTGATCGATCAGCAAATGGAGTAACTCAATGGTCGAAGGATCAGTCCATTGGAGGTCTTCCAGGATGAACAGGACCGGGTGCTGTTGCGCCTGTTTCAACAATGTGGCGGCAATGGTTTCGAGGGTCTCCTGCCGCTGCCGTTGGGACGACATCGCCAGGGTCGGATACCGTTCCTCCGCTATCGGAGGCGAGAGCTGTGCAGGAGAGGATCGAGCAGTTTCCTCGATTGCAGGAACATCCTGCCTCAGGAGCTGTTCTAAATTATTAAACTTCTCGGATGCATCTTCGGCAAAGGCACACACCTGCTCCCACAGCTCGATAACAGGATACAGGGCTGAATTTTGAAAGTAGGGTGAACTTCGGCATTCGAATCGAACCTGCTTTTGATCTGTGATCTGCTCCTTGAATTCTTGAACCAGCCGTGATTTTCCGATACCGCCTTCGCCGGATAAGAGCACGACTTGGCCCTGCCCGGTTTTGACCTGTTCCCAGCGCTCCAACAGCAGTTCAACTTCTTGCTCCCGGCCGACAAGTGGCATCAGACCACGCGCAGATGCGATCTTCAGACGGCTCTGTGTATCTCTCTTTTGCAGCACCCGGTACACCTTCGTCGGTGCTGCCACACCCTTCAGGGTATGGAACCCCAGGTCTTCCACTTTGAAATAGTCCTGAACCAGCCGATAGGTATCCGCGCTAATGGCGACCGTATCGGGCGCGGCCACGCCTTGAATCCTGGACGCAATATTCGGTGCTTCACCCAAGGCTAATACCTCGTGTTTGGCGCCCTCACCGATATCGCCGATCACGGTCAGACCGGTATGAATGCCGACCCGGATGGCTAGTCGAATCCCTTTTTCCTGCTGAAGGTGTGCGTTCAGAGTTTGCACGGCTTCGAGCATACCCAACCCGACAAAGATCGCTCGCTGGGCTTCATCCTCGTGGGTTTGGGGATAACCAAAGTACACCAGCAGTGCATCCCCAAGGTGTTGGGCGATAAAGCCGTTAAATCGATGAATCACTTCGGCGCAGGTGAAGTGGTAGGCACGCAGTACCTCACGATACACCTCCGGGTCAACCTGCCCTGAGAGCATGGTGGCGTCCACCAGGTCGCAAAACAGGACGGAAAGTTGGCGTCTTTCACCATCAGCAATAGCCTTCCCATCGTCTAATATTTGTACTTCAATGGTTGTTATATGTTTCCGATAGAGCAAGGGTCTGCTGGGGTTGTCGTGTTTCTACGCGCTTGCTTTATTTACAGTCTGCCTTATTTATGCCTAAGTCAAGGTCCCCGGAATCGGTGAAGCCATCGGGTTTTCCCATGCACTCCAAAACCGCTTCCGGAGGGGGGGAGGCAAATATTGCCTTGTCATATTTAACGCTTGAACTTACATTTGAATCTCTGGCAAGAATCGCCCAACTTGCTAAAGAAAATGGCTACCAATTGGCAGTCCATGCCATTGGTGACCTGGCCAATTCAAAAACCCTGGATATATTTGAGAAAACAATCGGCAAAGACTCCCGTCAAGACCACCTCGGCCAACCGGCCGCGGGCTTCAATCCCCAGTAAAAGATCTTTTGAATACCCAAGTCCTAAGGACCTATGTGCGGGGTGAGCAAGTGTTTAAAAGGGCCGGTTTCGAATAAAAATAAGGCGCTTATCCGGAAAGTCCAAGTTACCATAAAAATCCCCCTGTGGGAGCGGCTTCCACAACCAATTAAAGTTTTTCTCCTAAAATGCCGATATTCCAGCATCGAGCTACTTTATAATTAAGAAACTATTTCAGATTTACTATCGGGCTTTAAATTCATACTACCAACTAGCGCCTGAGGTGCCAGTAGGGCCCCAGGAAAAATTGCAATTAAAATGAAGAAAATTAGAGGGATTATGAAAATTTACTTGAAAATCATTAAGTGGCATTTCTTATTGCTATTACTAATTTTAATCACAAACACTGTTTCCGCTGATGAATCAACCGTTCAGCTTAAATGGCAAATTCCGGTGGATAACCTGTATTATTTTACTAATTTTGGTCAAGCTAATGGAGAAGAAAACTACTTTGAATTAAATGTTGATAAAATTTTGGATGAAAAAAAATTCAATGGCGAAGTTGAAGACAGAATTAGCAAAATACAATTTCCTGAAGAAGCCAACATGATTACCGTATTGGAAGAATTATCAAATGGCAATATTAAATCAACATCATATTTACAAAACTTTACCCTTCCAGTTTCGGAGAACGAACTGCCTGATGAAAAAGCCCGGGAAGAAGCTAAAAAATTTGAAGAGATGATGAATAAAGTTCCACAATTGCAGGGTGTAATTAATTCCTCGGGTAAAATCCTTTCATTCTATTTACCCCAAAGGCAAAAAAATCTTTTAGCTCTTATGTTTGAGCTACCAAAAGATCCGGTGAAAACAGGTGATAGTTGGGATATAAATTTCATATGTCTCGAGCTTGGTGCTGGCTTTATGGAGGATGCTGCCGATCGAGTAAATATCGTCAGGTTCACGGATTTGAAAAGAAATGTTCAAATGGACCAAATAGCAACTTTAGAATATCTCCTAACTGAAAAAGTATCAGGCTCGATGTCAAATCCAATGACTCAGCAAAAAATTCCCACAGAGATGACTTGCAGTTATATTGGTCGTCATGAATTCAATATAGATCAAGGCCGATGGGAAAACATTAATGGTGAATTTCAAATTTATTCTACTGGGTTTATGAACTCTAAAGTAAAACAAAATTTGGCCATGAAGCCAATAGAACAATTGCCGGAAGGAATAAACCATAAATCGGGAAATTAATCGAAATTGAATAATCTAAATAGAGTTTCTCTTGTTGAGTTGACCGCGCTATTTGCTGTGCCGCAGCCGGAACTTATATGCAATTCACAAATTTCGCTCAATCCGATTCTAAGAACCAAGTTATTTCCTGATTTTTGCATGCCAATGACTTCCGGAGAAGTTCGCGGTCAAGTTGCCGCAATTGACTTGGCGCGCTGATTGTTGCCCTAAAATTCAGGTATTATCAAACTGTTAACTGTAAGACCTCACTTGCGGAAAGCATTGACAATGAAAGGTGCGTTAGAAAAGAGTTTATTGCTTGAGACCTTAGAGCGTCTCGGATCCGGCAAAAAAACGGGCGTGCTGCATCTGACCGATCCGTCCCAAGAAATTAAAATCTATCTGGACCAGGGTGCCATCATTTTTATCAGCGGGACCATTAAGGAGGCACGGCTGGAACATTTGCTGATACGCAAAAAGCTTTTTTCCATTGAACGAATCAAAGATCTGCTGCTCATGGCGAAAAAGGAAAATCAGCCCTTGCTTCAGCTGCTGGCGAATAAAAAGCTGGCCTCACTTACCACCTTGGAAAAACTTACGGCGTTCCACGCCCGGAACATCATCTTAAAAGCCTTAACCTGGCCCAACGTGACCTGTGAGTTTAAGTCAGGGCGAATCGATGGTAACCTGAAGGCAAAAGTCCGGTATGATTGCCGGCAGCTTGTGGCTGACATTGCAAAAGAGGCTGAAGGGCCAACAGCAGTGGAAAAAACCCTTGCAGATGAATCTTCTCAGATCACCGGTCCGTCATTAAAAAATACAATTTTACAAAAGATGAAAGATTTGCCGCCGATGCTGCTAACGGTCGTCAAAGCAAAAAAGATGTTAGCAGTTGAAGATCCTGATTTTGAAGACCTCCAGCGGATTTTGGGAACCGATCAATCGATGGTGGCCACGATTCTTAAAATTGCCAATTCGCCCTATTACGGGATGAGCGGTAAGATCTCATCTTTGAAGCATTCTATTACCATGTTGGGACTTAAAACTCTAGCACAAGTAATAATCCTGGCCGGCACCGGGAAATTTCTAAACCAGCCGTTAAAAGGGTATGGTATTACGGCTCAAGAAGTGCACGACCATTCTTTAGCCGTCGGCTTTGGTTCGCGGAGCCTCGCCGCCTTGGTCAATCCGGCGGCCGAGGATGATGCCTTTATTGCTGGGCTCTTACATGATGCCGGTAAAATCATGCTGGATCCCTATGTTGCTGAGCGCCAGATACGCCCAAAGACCGGCGGTCAGGATGCGGTCTCCGAATTCGAAAAACGTGGGTTGGGATGCGATCATTCCGAAATCGCCGGCGATGTGTTTTCGCAGTGGCTCTTTCCCGCCAGTGTCGTCGATGCGGTTCGATTTCACCATACCCCCGATCAGTCCGGCGACAAGGAGCTGGCTTACATCTTATATGCGGCCGATATGCTGGCCAAAGTAAAACAGGATGACATTCCGATATATGAAATCAGTTCCGTATTAAACGAAAATGTATCGGACTTTTTAGGGCTGAATCAAGAAGATGTCGCTGCCATATTCATCGAAATGAAAGAGTCGGAAAAGAATATCGCCTAAATCTAATGAAATCCGAACCCGATTCAATCCACATTTTATAGGAATTACCTTACAGAGTAGCTTAACGCCGGATCAGGACCAGCATGAAATTATACTTTTTTAATCCGTTTTGCGCACACTGGATTCAAGGTATTCCAAGAACGTTTCCCGGTCTCGCAAAATTCCTGCACTGCGGCGGGCATACCTCCGAGAATAAAATATTTGCGGATGTACTCATTAAGTTTTGCATTCAGCGACTCAGGAAGCATCTATGCCTAAAGTCTCAGCTAAATCCGCCGATAATAGGTTTTGATAAAAAAGAAAAGGGTCCAGAATATTGTTGGACTCGCCCAAGCGCAATCGAAATCTCTGCTGACGACATCAAAAAAAAGTCCAACTAGTGGGGGAATAGACAAAGGATACATGGTGGCATAATTTCATCAGATTAGATTTGTATTGGGGGGTTTTGTATGCCTATTCTAGCGTTATGCGAAATAATGGTTCAAGTGTATTTTGCCGTTCATGCAATAAGAACCGGTCGGGAACGTCAATGGCTTTTTGTCATTATTATCTTTCCAGGCGTTGGCAGCCTCGTTTATTTTTTTTCTGAATATTTACCCGATATGCAACATGCGGCTAGTCTCCGTAAAAGACGACCCGGCGTTAACTCTTCGAAACATTTGCGATATCTTGAGGACCAGGTCGAGATAACGCCAAGTGTCAAAAACAAAAAGGCGCTGGCTGAAGCTTACGTGCATTCCGGCAAGTTTGATAAAGCGATTCCAATATTTGAGAGCTGTCTGCAAGGTTTTTATGAAAAGGATAGTTTTATAGTTGAAGGATTGTGCTGTGCCTATTTTTTTAAGGGCGACTTTGAGAAAGCGAAAATCAATCTCTTAGGACTTAAGAAATTACTCGCAGATGAACCCAATAATGACTTCGACTTACTGCTGGCCAGAGCTTATGAGGAATCGGGAGAGACGGATGCGGCCGTGAAAGAATATTCTGCGTTAGTCAAACACTTTACCGGAGCAGAAGCGCCTTGTCGATATGCTCTGCTGCTAAAGAAAATTGGGAGGAGCGAGGACGCAAAGACCATCTTCAGACAAATTGTAAAGGATTCGCGTTTATCACCCAAATTCTATCAAAAAGACCAAAAGAAGTGGATTAATGTCGCCAAAAGAGAGGTATAGTTTCAATATTTCACGAACTTAATTGTAGTTGACCTTACCCCAAAATACCGGCTCCGATGCCATAATCGGATAGCCTAATCTTAATGGACGCGACACGTCGCCTAAGATAGCCGCGCTTATGGTAAAGGACAATCGTGGATTTGATCCTTAGGGTTCGCGCAAAAATAAATTCGCAGATTTTAAGGGTTGCGGCGCCTGCCTGGCAAGGCGCGAAAGAGCAGGAATATCAAGCATATTCCGAGCTTTCGCAACGCAGCCAGGCAGGATGCAGCGGCTCTTAAAACGTGAAGTTATTTTTGCGCGAGCCCTTAATACCGTTCTTTACCAAACTTTGGAACGTCCCGCAAATTCCCAATCCCGCTATTAAAGCTTTGACCCGGGCCGCTGCCCATGGGTTGTGGTTTCTTTTTTCTTGACTCACATGGGGTGCTTCTCTATAGTCCTTGCCTGGAAAAGCAGGTTCTTATCAATAAAAATTATTAAAAAGGAGATTGGAAAATGACGACAAGCGACGCAACGGGAAAAAAACCTCTCTGGTTGTCAATCGAGGAGAATATCCTTGAGCTCGGTTCCCAGGACCTCTCTGGGGAAAATCTGGAAGCATCGATTCAACATATTGCGGGTAATCTTGACAATGCGGGTTACAATGTTTCGCATCACGGGGGCAATATGCTTCAATTGCGATGGGCAATGAATGATATGCGCAAAGTCGGAAGGCCCCTTATGAAAGATTTCAACGCCGCCATCGCGGCACTTGCGCTGGAGGATGTGGCTGACCCGTATTCTGCAACGAATAAGCTAATCAGTGACATCGGAAAGACGTTCCCAAAATTCAAAGGGTCCGAGCGCAGACCCGATGTGATAGCGATTGTCGAGAAGACCAGACTCGATCTGCTGATTGCCAAGGCCAAAGACCTGTCCGGTGATGAAGGTATCCGGTTTCTCATTGAGCAACAAGTGGCCCCCGAAGTGATCACCAAGGCCCTTGAAATTACCGGGGAGAAGTTGGAACAGGTGAACACCGGGATGGAGAAGGAACGCGTTGAGAGGTCAAGAGTCGCAACGCTGCTCGAGGCGGTAGCGGGCAAGTCCGACGCAGAAAAGGTGAAGCACCTTTTTGAAAATAACGTCTCCGAAGAATTGATAATCGAGATGGCCCAAGTCGACCAGGGCGCGGTCGATGACGCCAAGCAGGCAATGGAAGCGGAGCTAAAGGAAAAACAAAGGCTGGAAGAAGAGGCGGCCGCGGCCAAAAAGGCTGCGGCTGCAGGGCCTGCGCTGGATGACATTCCGCCGGATGAGATGCTCGATCACATCGAGGCCATTCGCGAAATCATGGAATTCAGCGATCAGGAGAAAGAAATCAGAGTTATGTGCGAGCAGAGTTCCATCCCCAAGGCCCTTGTGGACATTGCTGTTTCGGAGCCTGACAAACTGGATGAGCTTGAAAAAAAGGCGGAGGGATAACAAGTATATTTGTGAACAGTGTCAGGTCTTGAGAAACTAAGGGACATTCTCTCAAAATATTAATCGGAAAATTCGGTTGGTTTATTGGAGTGGTGGAATAGTGGCGTATTGGAGTGATGGAAAATCTCAATATTCCGGCACTCCAACCCGCCGCTTTTCCTTATTCTTCAGCAAGCACTGATTTGCACGCCTTTGCTCAAATGGGCCCCGATCAATTCTAAGCACCAATGATTCAACCCGTCAATTTTCATGTATCCGCTCATATATGTAGAAGTGGTATGGTTCGACCGCATCGATGAAGTTGGACTTTATGACTTCATAGTCTGACTCGGAAAACTCGGGGAAGTAGGTGTCACCGGGCATCTCTCTTGGCAGCACGGTCAGATAAATTCTATCGGCAGAAGAAATGGTCTCCTGAAAAATTTGGCCCCCACCAATGATAAAGGCCTCGCTTTCATCGGATTGACAGTGTTGGAGAGCACTTTTGAGGTCATGTACAACGATGCAGTCCGGGGCCTCATAATCAGGTTGGCGGGTAATGACGATGTTGGTTCTTCCGGGCAGGGCCCGGCCAATGGATTCGTGTGTTTTTCGGCCCATAATCATTGTATGTCCCATGGTAATCTCTTTAAACATTTTCTGCTCCCCCGGAATTTTCCAGGGAATTTCACCCTTGTCTCCAATAACACTGTTGGAAGCCATCGCAACAATTAATGATTTTAGCATAACGTTTACTCCTCATCCTTTTTCTTGATAGACCTTTTTCAGGTTTATTCCGGTAGATAGTGATAGAAACTCAAGGTATTCTTCCCAAAAAGCGACCTATTCCGCAAGGGCCCTAGTTCCAATCCAAGGCGCCGCCAGTTTGATACTCGGTGACCCGCGTTTCAAAAAAGTTTTTTTCCTTGTTTAGATCGGTAGACTGGCTCATCCATGGAAAGGGATTATTCGTCCCAAAAACTTTTTTAAGCCGTATGCGCTCAAGCCTTCGGTCCGCAACATATTCCACATATTCACCGAATAAGTTCGAATTAATTCCTAAGGTATCCTCCGGGCAAGCATCCTGGGCATATATTTTTTCCAGTTTAACCGCCTTAATTATAAGTTCCGTAATTTCGGCCTGGAAATCCAATGACCAAACCGACGGATTCTCATCGATAATGGTGTTGATCAAATCGCAACCGAAGGCCAGGTGAAGACTTTCATCACGCATAATATATTCAAATTGCTGACCAATTCCGACCATTTTATTTTGCCGTTTGAGTGCGAGCATCATCGCAAATCCGGCGTAAAAAAAGATACCCTCCATGATGACATAAAAACCGATTAAATCATGCAGCAATTTTTGAATATTCTTTTCGCCCACGGTTGTAAATTCCGGATCGTCGACACTTTGGGTAAGGTCAACGACAAATTGATCCTTGTCTTTGATCGAGGGAATCGTTTCATACATGGTGTAAATCTCATCCGGATCCAGCCCTAACGAGTCGCAGCAGTAAATAAATGTATCGGTGTGGATGGCTTCTTCAAAGGCCTGTCTGAGCAGGTACTGGCGGCATTCCGGATTCGTCACATGATGATACACGGCCAGGACGATATTGTTTGCTGTAAGTGACTCGGCCGTTGAGAAGAAACCGAGATTCCATAAGATGAGTCTCTTCTCCTTGGGGCTCAAAAAGGATGACGACTTCCATTGTTCGATATCATCCTGCATGGGGATTTCCTCAGGCGTCCAGGTATTGGCAATTCCGCTTTTATAGTATTCTCTGGCCCAGGTATAGGTCATGGGGAGTATTTTGTTCGGATCCGTTTTAGGACTATTAATAATCGGCATGCGTATCTGTTCCTTTCAAATTTAGACTGGGCGTTATTTGTAATTCATGTACACGCTTCGCAGTCAGGTTCCATGATGTCCTTAAAATTCGTTACGTGTTTTGCCGGTGTTTTAGCCACCGGGTTGAGAATTCCGGAGTCCTTTGCCAGCGCTGTTGGAATTGCTGCAATCGGCTCATTCTGGTGATTTCTTTTTTGGGTAAAGTAGTATTTTACGGCATCCAGCGTCGATTTTTCAATCTGGCTGACCGCCATGGTCCTCAGGTAATAAGTGGTCTTCAAGCCCATTTCCCAGGCAGCGGTGTAGATTTCATGCATCTTTTTTCCGCTGGTACCCTGCATGAAAACATTGTGCGACTGACTCTGGTCAATCCATTTCGATCGCAGCGCGGTCATTTTTATCAGCAATAAGGGATCGATTTCAAAGACCTCTTTATAGAGTGCTTTCAATTCCATGGGAATTGAATGGATTTTGTTGATGTTGCCGTCATAATATTTCAATTGCTCCAGCATAGCCTCGGTCCACAGGCCTATCCGTTTTAATTCTTTTACCAGGTAGTCATTCACCACCGTAAATTCTCCACTCATGTTTGCCTTGACATAAATGTTTTTATAGATGGGTTCAATGCTGGGAAAGCACCCGGCAATATTGGAAATGGTGGCCGTTGGTGCAATGGCCATCACATTCGAGTTTCTCATGCCCCAGGCTGCAACCGATTCTTTAAGCGCATTCCAGTCCATCCGTTGTTTTCGATTGATATTTAGGGCAGTGCCCCTTTCTTTTTCCAGCTCGGCCAGGGTATCCAGTGGAAAAATGCCCTGATCCCACAAGGAGCCGTCAAAGCTTTTATAGGCCCCGCGTTCCTGCGCCAGACCGCAGGAAGATGCAATGGCATGATAGGCAATGAACTCCATGGTTGCATCCACAAATTCGAGGGCATTTTCATCTTCAAACGGCAGCCGCATTTTGAACAGCGCATCCTGCAATCCCATTAAACCGAGCGCGATGGGACGATGCTTTAAATTGGCGTTTTCGGCCTCAGGCGTCGGATAAAAATTTAGATCAATCGTATTGTCTAACATTCTGACGGCCGTTTTGATTGTAGCCGCTAACCGCTTTTGGTCGATGGCGTTGTTTCGAATATGGTTCGCCAGGTTTAAGGAGCCCAGGTTGCAGACGGCGGTTTCATCCGTTGAGTTGTTGAGCGTAATCTCGGTGCACAGATTGGAATTATGAATCACCCCGACATGTTTTTGGGGCGAGCGGATATTGCAGGAATCTTTAAACGTAATCCAGGGATGCCCGGTCTCGAATAACCGCGTGAGCATTTTTCGCCAGAGGGTTAGCGCATCAACTTTTCGATAGAGCTTTATGCGGCCCGCGTCGGCTTCCCGTTCATAATATACATAGCGTGCATTAAATCCTTTGCCATACAAATCGTGTAAATCCGGCACCTCATCAGGTGAAAACAGCGTCCAGGTCTCGCCGTTTTGAACCCGTTGCATAAACAGATCGGGAATCCAGTTGGCTGTATTCATGTCGTGGGTTCGGCGGCGGTCATCGCCGGTGTTTCTACGCAAATCGAGAAAATCTTCAATATCAAGATGCCAGGTTTCAAGGTAGGCACATGTTGCCCCCCTGCGCTTGCCGCTGCGGTTGATCGCAACGGTGGTATCGTTGGCGATCTTCAAAAAAGGAACAACCCCCTGGCTCTGGACGTTGGTACTTGCTATGTGCGCATTGGTGGCACGCACGCGTGTCCAATCGTTGCCGATACCCCCGGACCATTTTGATAATTGCGCATTATCCCCAATGACTTTAAAAATATGAGTCAGATCATCATTGACAATGCTTAAATAGCAGGAAGATAGCTGAGGGTGAGATAAGCCGGCATGAAAAAGTGTCGGGGTGGAGGGGATAAATGAGAGCGACGACATCAGGTCGTAAAACGCCAGGGCCTTTTCCTCGCGATTTTTTTCCAGAATGGCTAAACCCATGGCAACCCGCATCCAAAAGGCCTGCGGGGTCTCGATTAGTTGCAGCTGAGTTTTGACCAAATAGCGTTCATATAGTGTTTGTACGCCGATATATTTAAAGATTGCGTCATTGCTAAAATCCAGTTTCGAGGCCAGCAAATCAAGATCAAACGATAGGAGGCGTTCATCATAGATTTTGTTATCCACGCCGTGCTGAATGCCTCGAACAAAGGCTTTTCTGGCTTCCAATTCGAAATTCTCGTGCTGCAGCGACTTACCGATAACGCGTTTATAGATCCTTTGGATCAGCAATCCGGCCGCAACAAAACTCAGCTGGGGGTCTCTTTCAATAAATGCAGCGGTCGAAAGCAGCAGCAGCTTTTCTAATTCCGTTGTCGTTATTTCATCATAAATATTTTTTACAAATTCCTGATAGATCATATGAAAATCAATACTGATTTCATTATCGGCCGCTGCCCGTGTTAGCGTGTTCATCACTTTATCTTTATCAAAGGCCGCCAGGGCGCCGCTTTTTTTGCGAAGCATTAAGCGGCCCTGTTCAGCTTTTTCGGCAACTGTCTTTTTCTTTTCATCCCGTAACTTGGCTCGATTCTCCCGGTAGAGAATGTATCTTTTCGATACTTCATACAACCCATGACTGACCAGATTTTTCTCAACAACATCCTGAATGTCCTCAACACCGATGGATGAATCCGTATAGATGGCGTGGACTTCTTTAATTATATCGGCAATAACCCGCTCAAATTGTTCTGATTCGCCCGGATAATCAGCTGCTTTCCAGGCCTTTTCGACAGCCTTTTTGATTCGCTCGGAATCAAATAAAACTTTCTCGCCGTTTCTCTTGGTTACATAGTAATGCGCCATAGCTGGTTTCCTCTATCAAAAGTATTTATGATCGATGAGCCCTGAATAACGTCATGCCTGGGGCTGTGCCCTGGATAAATCAAAGGCCGTGGGGGGTGTATTCAACCTGCAAAAAAAAGCCGGTGCCCGAGGAGTCAGTCGTCACACGGATTTCATGCCGTCAGAAGTCACACAATGTATCAGTTTAAACCTGATATATATACTATATATAGTGTTTGAAAAAAATCAACCACCACATATAGATATTTTTTGCAATTAATCGATCGTACGGCAATCCAATACCATCCACTAGTTCTATCTAAACCCTCCTCTGATGGAGGGCCCGGAAAGGTTTTACCGATCCGGGGAAAATGTTCTTTAAATTACGAAATCCGCGCAACCACAACATCATGTATATGCAAGGGGATTGACATACAAGATTTCTGATATACGTTTTAAATAGTTTTAAACACCTGTCGCGAACACGAAAAATAAGCTTAGTAACTGGTAGAATTCATTATGAAACAATACCTCGAATTATTACGTCATGTTAGAACAAACGGTGTAAAAAAGGACGACCGCACGGGCACGGGAACCATCAGTGTTTTTGGCTACCAGACGCGCTATAACCTGTCCGAAGGATTTCCGGCGATCACCACCAAAAAGCTGCACTTTCGATCAATTATCGGCGAACTGCTCTGGTTTTTAAGCGGCGATACGAACATCAATTCGCTCCACGAATATGGTGTGTCGATCTGGGACGAATGGGCCGACGAAGACGGCAACCTGGGCCCAATTTACGGCTATCAGTGGCGCTCCTGGCCAACGGCTGACGGGCGGCACATTGATCAGATCACGCAGGTGCTGGAGCAGATTAAATCGAATCCCAGCTCTCGGCGTCATATCGTGTCGGGCTGGAATGTGGCTGAGATCGAAAAAATGGCACTGCCGCCCTGTCATACCCTGTTTCAATTTTATGTGGTCGAGGGCCGGTTGTCCTGCCAGCTGTATCAGCGCAGCGCGGACATCTTCCTGGGCGTTCCCTTCAACATCGCCTCTTATTCTTTGCTGACCCTGATGGTCGCGCAAATTGTGGGGCTGAAGCCGGGGGATTTCGTGCATACGCTCGGCGATGCGCACCTTTATCTCAATCACCTGGAACAGGCGGATCTCCAGCTTACGCGCCAGCCGCGCGCGCTGCCGCAGATGAAAATCAATGCCGCAGTGACCTCGCTTTTTGATTTCAAACTCGAGGACTTCGAAATCGTCGATTACGATCCGTATCCCGGCATTCGGGCGCCGGTGGCGGTTTAGGGGTCGTTTTTTAGTTTCGCCTTCAAGGGTGAAAAAGATATCAGATGCGGCTACCGCAAGAAGAATAAACGAGGTCAAAGCCTTGTTGGAATTGCCGGGGTTCCGTTGGAATTCACGGCAGCACGGTCAGGCCATGATCCTGTCTCCGGATGATCTCTTCTCACCCGTTTCCGCATTATTGGAGAAGGGGATCGCCGACGAACATCCGGCGGAATCCATTCCCTTGCCCTGGACAGTACACCGCTGTCTTCGATGAGAATCAAATCATTCGCTCTTTTTCCATCCCGCTCCGTTTCCCGGCAAAAATCACACGCCCTTCCTTTGCTCCAAGCCCTGATCAGGAATTCATCCAACACCTGTCGATACAGGTCCCAACCTTAAAAGGAGGCAGCCAATGAGTCAGCGAGCCAATGACTTATCCCTACGAATCGAATCATTCAGAGATGATGTAATCGGGTATGTGGACGCTTTATCCGGCGAAGAGTGGAACGCGGAATGTGATTTGGAAGAATGGACCGCGGGCGTTACTGCGCGTCACATAGGCGCCGGGCATTTTAGGGTTTTCAGGCTGGCCGGGATGATCGTCGAAGGCAAAGAACTTCCGCCGCTGACCGTAAATCAGATTAATGCGATGTCTGATAAGGATTCCCGGGCCCAATCGGACTGCACTTAGGACGACGCCCTGGACGCCTTGCGGAAAAATGGTACCGAATTGGTCGCATTCATTGCCGGACTGAGCGATGATGAACTCGATCGAAAAGACAGCATGCCCGCCTTTGGCGGCGAAGCGACCGTCAACCAGGTTATCGAGTTTGTAATCTTCCAATCGGCGCAGGAGCACTTCGACAGCATGAAGACCGCCGTCGGCCGATAAAGTGTCTGTCCCCTATTTGTCCCATTTTTTCCCTGATATTCAGAACTCCTATAGGTTCTATCGCAGTATCCACGCCTGTGCCCACGCCTTGGCGACTTTTATCTAACATTACTTAGAAATAATCTTACAGTAATATTGATGTAAGATTTACATGTTACAAAGATAGCCATCGATAGGGTAATCGTGACTGACCTGGTACAAAACTATAAAGAAAAAAGTAGGCAAATGAATTATTCACAAGAAAAGAAAACCGATAAGTCGAGTCCCACATTATCACTGCTCAAGCTCCTGTTAGCGGTTCTCACACTTATTTTGGTGATTACTATCACGGAGAGCTGGGCCGGTGGCTACCACCACCAGCACGACAGGGTGGAAATACCGTTCGACCAAGCGCAACTGGTCTTCGAACTCAATAACCCCGATGGAGACTTGTCCGCCTGGAGGACCGGTCCCCCACCGGAGGATTTATCCGACCTGCAGAGGCAGGTAAACTTGACCAAAAGGCCTTTTTGAGATTGTTTTTAATGACGGGAGGTGACTACCATGCATAACGAACGCCGAAAACACCGGCGGTATCGGGTTAAGGGTAATGTCTTTACGGTGATAAATCCGGATCCCGTTCAGGTTGTCCCGATTTTAGATATCGGTATGGGAGGGCTTGGCATATATCTGGATGAACGCACCCGATGGCCGGTCACATCCTCCAAATTGGAAATTATGGTGGCGGATTGCAGTTTTTATCTGGAAAAGCTTCCTTTTCAAATTGTTGCTAATGTCAAAGTGTTCCCGCAGAACAACTCCAACCTTGTGGATGGATGCCGTTGCGGTGTAAAATTTGGCAACCTGCATCCCGGTCAAGCGTCCTGCTTAAAATATTTTTTGCGCCATTACACCGAAAAAGGCTCGCTGTCACTGATCCTGCACTGGCTCAGCAGAATTCTGGATCCGATCCAGGCGAACAGTCCTTCAACCCGGATTTGCAATACCAGAACCTGGCAAAGCCAGCACAGGCCCTCACTTTAAAGCTGTTGCGCTGACCGCCTGGATGGTGGTTTTTGAGGCCGGTCATGAAATTATAAAAGAAGGCGTTAACGGGTTCTAAAGCCTGACGGATTGTTGCCCAAAGTGACTTGGGAATTCATTTGAGAAAAGCGTAAAGTGCCTGTCCCCTGGTTTCTTGTCGGCAAATGAAGTGTCTGATCCCTGGTTTCTCTGTATAGCTGGCTGTCAAATGTCAATATTTCACGGACGGCCCCCATTTTCCCTTAGCCAAAATGACCAATTATTCTGCTGCAGCATTGCGGGCACGCTTGACCCGCTCCGATGTGACCGGATGGGTGGAGATCCAGGCAAAAAGGCCCTTACCTTCCCTATTCTGCATGGCAAGTTTTTCCATTAGCGTAGCAAATGCCCTAGGAGAATATCCCTTCTGCTTAAGCAGTCGGAATGCGTATTCATCAGCTGCAGTCTCGAAATCACGAGAGTATTTCGTCTGTGCCATTATCACTGGTAGGGCGGTGACAGCAGCACTGAGTGATGCAGCATCAGAGGTTACCGTTGCAACTATGACTCCAATAACAGAATTCTGCAACACACTCCTCATGGTATGGCGGAGCTCAACATGTCCTATCTCATGGGCAAGCACAGCCAGCACTTCTTCCATCTCCTTTGCAGCTTCTACCATTTCATCCGTGATGATGATAATGCCGCCGGGAAAAGCAATGGCATTCGGCCCCAAAACCGCCCCTGCGCGAAACTCCAGGTGGTAGTATTTGTTCAATGGCAAGTCGCTGCATAGCCGGTCAAAATCACCGCTTATTTTTTCCCGCACCTCAAATTCCAGGTTTGTCGGCTCAAACCATCCTTGTTCATCCATATAGGTCAGAGCTTGAATGCCCAAGGATCTTTCCGTCTCCATCGGGATACGTGCTGCAATGCGCTCCGCAGCAGCCGGTAAACCGAAAAAGTAACCGACAAGCAGTATTAAAGAAATTACAGCAACACAAGCCAATGCAACAATCCATCGCTCTTCCAGCCATGTGACGATGCCTTCGGATTTGCTTTCCTGGGTGAATGAATCCAAAAGAGCATTGTCAGCGCACCCGAATTGCCCACCGTTAGGGAGACTAACAAACCGGCAGGTCGAGCCAACTCGTGGAGATACTTTCAGGTGATTGGTTTTAAAACGCTCTGAAATGGACCCGGCAGTCATGGCCGCTTCACGATCCATAAAATCCATTCTTGCCTTCATGGCAATAGGATGGCATCCGTCGAAGTAATGTCCCTCAATGGTGGTCATAACGAAAGGTCCAAGTCAAAAATGTCTAACGTTTCGGCGCCGAGCGCTGTAACTTTGCTTGTATGACTTCCCTGGAATTGAGTAAGCTCCTCTTCCTGCCACACTCTCATATTGTCCGCGCGGTATTTCCATGTCCGTATAACTGCCCATGGTATCAGTAACCCTGATGAAGCAACTATCCCTAGTGCATTGGTCACATAGAGTCTTACGAGATCTCTGCAACGCAGGGTTGACTGAAAACGAAGCGGTCCCAGGCGTGTATTGTTCCAGGCAAGGTTGCCGCTGCGTGCCCGAATGTATGCATATGCCAGAACATATCCAGCATACACTAAAATGGGACTGATATAGGTCAAAAGCCACATTTTTGTGGTAGAGGTAGTAACAATTGCCACCAGTATGCCCAGTGGGATCGTTACTCCCAACATGATTAAGCCTGAAATAAAGTAGATTTTGAAGTACTGTCCTCCTGAGGCGGAAAAGACCCCGTTTTTACCACCATAGAAAGTGTGTTCAACAATAAATTTTTTGACCCGTCTTATCAGCCAGGGCAACGAGAAGGCGAAAACGATTGAAATAATTCCTAAAAAGGTGGGATCAACCAACCATTTAAACATCATCCCCATTACCAGGATAGGAATGATGCCCCAGGCATAAAGAACCTTGAAGGCGTCCATATAGCCGGCCTCAAAATGAAATGTCATGTTGCGAAAAGCTGAATAACCAGCGTTGAATGCCGCCGAACGGACTATCACCCATGGCGCAAGGATTATTCCGGCCCCCAGGACCCAGGGCAATAGAGAGGTGATAAAATGACTTGATATATAATAGACCAGAAACCCAATTCCAGCGATCAATCGACCCTTGAGGATCGGGATTGGTTGACCCAAATACTGAAACGGCGTACCTCCAATGGTAGTGTGGGAGTAAGAAAAGCGCTTTTTACGCACCTTAGCCCATGCCGAAAAAAAGCCTAACGTTAGAAGCGTGAGACACAGATTCACAATCCAGATCCTGAAATACTCTCGTGCTGAACCATGAAACTCGAGCGACAGTTCTGATGAATGCTCTTGAATTTGTGGGGGCTGCTCTTTTGCATTATCGATAGATTTTAGCAAAGGCAAATGTTGTTTTCTCTCTGAAACCTCCCGTCGTCGCCCCGCAATCTCTTGGTCAAGCCTTCGTGCACTTTTCGGATATTGCTCTCGGTTTATGTGTTGGTCCACATACAGGAGTTTATCCAAGGTATATTTTGAATAATCTGGTGGGTAGTCCACTAGACGGTATCTCCGGTTTTCTTCTCAAATATTTCCTAAAGCATCGAGCATTGGGGTCGCTGCTCTACCATATTGATATTTAATTTAAAAAGGTCCAATGAACAATATGCCTCATCGGGGCCTTTCGGCAATGGCGGTGGAGTCCGGTCGGTTTCGGACGTCATGGATCGTTCTCCCTTACTGCCCCGGTTCTATCATTATTATCGTCGGAAACGGGCATAACTTAAGGAAATAAGCAGCGAATTTGACCCCTTTCATCCGCAGCATTATATTTAAGATTAAAACAGGTCTCCAATTGACGGTGTATGATGACGGTAATTCGACCAACCCAAAAAACTGATGCACATTCCATGTCCTATATCTACGTGCGAACCTGGCAGGATACCTATCTTAGCGTGATACCATATGGTTATCTATCATCAATGTCGATTGCGCGGCATGAACAGGCCTTTTTCAATGAGCTCAACAGCAAAAATTTCATCAGTTTCGTCGCTGAAGATGCGGGCAGGGTCATAGGCTTTATTACCGGTGGTTACGAGAGACATGGTGATGCAATTTACAGCGGTGAAATTTACACCCTGTACGTGCTAAAAAATCTTCAGCGGCAGGGCCTTGGCACCAAACTTGTTTCAGCATTGACAATGCATTTTAACCGGTTAGGTATTTATTCAATGCTGGTACGGGTTCTCAAACTCAATCCTTACCGGCGATTTTATAAAAAGATAAATGGCACCTATCTTAAAACCGAACACGTGCCCTTTGCGGTTGAGATCATGGATGTGGAGATTTACGGCTGGCTGGATACAACCCTCATCGACGATTAAACCCTTCAGGTAAAGAACCGGTCTATTTTTTTCATTCATGTAAACCTTTATTAAAATCAAACGTCTAAATGAGTAGTGTAAAAATCTGTTCAGCACCGAAATTCTAAGCAATTTGCCTTCAGAAACATTTTAGCCAGGTCCCCGGAAAGGATACGCTAAAAGTTTTCAAAGGCGCTCCCGGAAAGAGTAAGCCGATGAAGTGTCTGGAGTGAGGCTTTGGGTCTTTACACCGAAGATTCAGAGAGGATGATAGGGGGTGGTGGCCCCGTTGCATAAATGCTTGGGATTATAATTAAAGCCAGCCATAGTTTAATGGCTGGCTTTTTTATAATTGGATGTTGAACCAGGAGAATTCGCAGGGGTCGCGTCTTCATTCTTCACTGTATGTCAAGAATGAAGAC
>CACVKW010000292.1 GCA_902749685.1 Olavius sp. associated proteobacterium Delta 1
TACAACCTGATTTCTAAATCACTAATTTCCCGTTTATAACTGCCTGTTTTTATTAAAGGCAGTATTTGATTTTCAAATTATTTTGGACAGCAATGATGTA
>CACVKW010000293.1 GCA_902749685.1 Olavius sp. associated proteobacterium Delta 1
AGTTGCGCATGGCTCTTAATGCGGACCATCCTCCGGCGCTTCGCACCAACCCACCTCCTGTTAAATCGGGCCGGCGTCCGGCCGCAACGCCTTGCTTTACGA
>CACVKW010000294.1 GCA_902749685.1 Olavius sp. associated proteobacterium Delta 1
ACTGAAGTTCCGGGTCGAAGACAGCCTGGGGGTTCAATGCTATGTGGAAAAGGAGCTTTGGGATTATGCCAATCGAGTGGTGATATTGCATGTCAAGGTTCCGCTTGTCAATTCTGCAATCGATACGGTGCTGAAGCTGATCTATGATGAGACCATGGTCGACAATGATGACTATGTAGGCGATACCGGTGACACCCCGGCCCAAAGTGTATGGGATGACGATTTTGTTTTGGTCATGCACAT
>CACVKW010000295.1 GCA_902749685.1 Olavius sp. associated proteobacterium Delta 1
ATGGACTGAATCGTTGGGTCAACCATAGTATGCGATATGTAAACCACAACGATAAGACTGTCAAGTATAGTATTTACAATATATGTACATTAGGGGGGGGGTAAAATATGAGATTTAACTGTGAAATAGGGAAAAAATCGGATTTAAAAGTTTAATTTCAGTGGGTTATAAATATTCTAATTATTTCTCCGC
>CACVKW010000296.1 GCA_902749685.1 Olavius sp. associated proteobacterium Delta 1
CAAGCTCAGGGCGGAGATACGAGATTTCCACGTTCCGCATAATTGATCCAGTGAGTGACTTAGGTGCGCCCTGGACACCGGCGGTACTACAGTTCCGTGCAAGCACGTTAGAGACTTGCAACCTGACCGCATGCTATCCACACAGGGGAATAGCCTTTGACCTATTAAGCCTCAGTAGGTCTGTCTAGCTTGACGATGCTTGAGGACATTCAGATGTCTTCACCATATCACTCGTCCCTAGCCCTTAACCGGGGAGGCTTCCCGGAAGGGTCGGCCTGTCACCATTTCGACCCAATTCGGTACGTTGTCCGTGGGGCTTCGCACCCCGTCATCAGCGCAACGGCAGCACGCCCACGTAGGGACTGGCAGGAACATGCCAGGTACTCTTTCAGGTGGTATCAACCTCCTTTCAATACACTCAATTATGCGACTTC
>CACVKW010000297.1 GCA_902749685.1 Olavius sp. associated proteobacterium Delta 1
AAATTCACCGATAGTGTCCTGTTAGATATCCAGCATCGAGTATCAAGCATCCAGCATCTGCCCGGAAAAAGCAACGATCTCAGACATAACGGCCAGGCTAGAT
>CACVKW010000298.1 GCA_902749685.1 Olavius sp. associated proteobacterium Delta 1
ATGGACATCTGTTTCAAAATCGGTACAAATCGTTTTTGTGTGAGCTGCAGATCAGTTGTGCGGATGTTGCCCGAAAGTTGAAAATCAGTCCAGCGACGGCAAGCCGAGCCGCTAGTCGAAGGAGAAGTGTTCCAAACCTAAAACAGATACAAAAAGAACTGATAGGAAGTTGATAAATATCGAATATCATTTAAAGTGTCTCAACTTAAAAGCTTGTAAAAATGTAAA
>CACVKW010000299.1 GCA_902749685.1 Olavius sp. associated proteobacterium Delta 1
CCAGTATCCAGAAACCAGAATCCAGGATCAGTCAATACTTTCAATGGTCTTCATTGCAGCAGCGAAGTTGGATTTCAAAATTTTATGCAACTATAGGGTA
>CACVKW010000300.1 GCA_902749685.1 Olavius sp. associated proteobacterium Delta 1
TGCGTCAATTGCCTGATTACGTCCGCGAAGCGGCCCATTGCCTCATGGTATGCCGCACTGCGGTTTTGGGCGGACACACCCAGGCATGCCCGGACGGACATATTCAACGAATATGGTACAATTCCTGTAAACACCGGATGTGCCCTCAGTGCGCTTACCTCCAGGTTCAAAAATGGCTTGCCAAACAAAAGACACGGATTTTGCGATGTGATCATTTTCATGTCATATTTACAATACCTGAA
>CACVKW010000301.1 GCA_902749685.1 Olavius sp. associated proteobacterium Delta 1
AATTAACAACCACCCTACATATAAGGAGGATTTTTTTCAATGACTCGTATTATTACTCACTTTATGACTCATTCTAAACCCGTTTTTGGACAAGAGTGAG
>CACVKW010000302.1 GCA_902749685.1 Olavius sp. associated proteobacterium Delta 1
ATGGAAAGAGTTCCTTAAATATTCACTATTCAATCGACACTATTCAATCATTTGAAGAAGGTGAAAATTATTCATAATCAATCATGCAAATGTATTTACTAGACGATGATATTCGGTAGAATATCTTCAACCAGCAGGCTGGGATTCGGTAACATCTTGACTGATTCGACTTTCCCGACCAGTTTGGCTGCCTTGGTGCCGGCTTCAAGGGCAGTTCGCACGGCACCCACATCGCCTCTTACCATAATCGTCATGTATCCACCGCCGATGGCGCGCCGCTGTGTCAGGGCAATATTGGCCGCTTTGGCCATTGCATCAGCTGCTTCTATACAGGCCACCAGACCTCTGGTTTCAATCATGCCTAAAGCCCTCAATTCCGGGTCCAATACGCCACTCTGAGAAGTTTCCTTTTCTTGGCTTTTCGTAACCATCATTTATTCCTTTCTGAATCTCGTTTTATTGTCGTAGTGAAGTGAATCTAAAATGCCAACCACTGCGGCATCCACCGGTGAGTTTTTATAATCCGTGGCCAGACGGGCCGAACTGCCCTGGCTGACTATGACCAGTTCACCCGCGCCAGAGCCGACCAGATCGACAGCCAGTATAGGATCTCCGTTGATGTCTCCATCTATGTTGGCCGGGCAGATGACCAATAATTTTGACGAGTGCAGCGCCGTGTGCTTGGCGGATGCCACTGCCGTTCCCATAACCCTAGCGATAATCATGGATGACCTCTTTCATTTATAGGTTATTTAAATTTTTTGAAGGTTAATGGTTCAAAGTATTGAAAATTGAAGATTGCAAATTGAATATTTGTAGATTTCGCTTCGCTCTGTCCTTTTTAAAATGGATCCGTCGAAGGCGAACCTTAAATATTCAATATTCAATCGAAAATATTCAATCATTACAAGTTGGCGAAAATGTCTCAAAACAATTTTTGGGCCAAAGAATGCGCAGAGTTAACTTTGACGATTCTAATTGCCCTTGATGCGTTTAATCTTTTCCACCAGTTTGTCCACCACCTGACTTGATTGTCCGGTTGATGGACCGGGCCCTGCTGCCGATTTATTTGACGGCCGTCGCTGACACCCTTTGGGCTTTCCGCTGAATGCCCGGTTCTTGCCCGGGGGTTGAGGGGCGGCCGGGGTGAAATTGGCCGGTGATGAACCGGATGATTTCTCCGTTATGCGGATACCCAGTATATTGGCCGTCTGTTTGGCCATATCCGTCAGAACGACGTTTTCATCAACGCGAATCTCGCGCTGGCCCCGGTCGGCAAGGTTTTCTATGTCTTCAGCTGAATAAAAAGTCTTCATTATAAGCGATCTCCTTTGCCTGCCTCAGGCGGATTAAATACCCTTTATGGCCTGTACTGCCGCCTCCCGGCCAACCATTACCTCTGAGTCGCTGCCGGCAATATACAAACGTCCATAACGGCCGGATGGCTGATAATGTACTAAGTTAATGTTGGCCGCCTTCTCTGCTTCATTGGCCGCCAGCCATACGTAGGCCGCCGGGGCAATTTCCATCACGCAAAGTGTTTGACCGGCCAGCAGCAGGCCGCCGCGGCTGGTCTTATTTACCAGCTGGGCTTCATAAGGGTTTACTTTCGATACCATCTTGATCGAAACCACTTCGGGCTTTTTGCGGTCACTCTCCGTCAACCCGAATTTTGCCAGGGCATTTTGACCGGCGACCTGGACCGCTTCCTGCACTGGGCTATGAATCTCAAGCGATCCGTATTCCCTTTCAACCCGCAATAGGCCGGGGCGGACATCCGCGGTTTTTAAAGCGGTATCCAGAACCTCGTAAACATCGCTGGCAGGTGCAAGTTCCATGAATACTTCCGCCATTCCTTCCACCGGTACGTCCCCTTGCAGCATTACGCCGGTAAGGGCGGCAAATTGCGGTTGCATCGAGTCTATCAGAATATAGGTTCTAAGCTCCATTTCACTTTTCCTTTACAATTTTTCTTATAAACCGTTTAACTAATCTGCCAATGCACGGACCACCTTGTAATCCTCATTGGGGATGATTGCCTCGGTAAAGCGATGCGGCCGTGCAATGACGTGACCCGCGATTAACTGACCCGCCCTTTTGGCGGCAGAGACTCCGGCATCCACGGACGCCTGAACCGCTCCAATTTCGCCGCGCACCATAATCGTTACGTATCCGCCTCCGATTTCCTCCTGACAGGTGATGCTGACGTTGGCGACTTTGGCCATTGCATCCGCCGCCTCTACTGAGGCAACCAGCCCGATGGTTTCGACCATGCCAAGAGCTGTTTTTTGTAATTGCTGATTTTCCATAACGAATCTCCTGTTTGTTGGATTGCTTGGTTGTAGAGCTATAGTTTGTGTAACAATTTTAATCATTTAAAGAAGCCACGAATTAACACGAATTTTCACGAAATTAATTTTTAATTATAAGTGCATCTGTTTTTTATTATTGCGAATAATTCGTAGTTATTCGTGTTAAATCGTGGCTAAATTATTTTTAAAAAAAGCTAAATTATAGCTCATCTTTACATTTCGCCGATTAACCGTATTTAGAACTAGTTCCCGAGAACCTGATTGGCAGTAGCAATACCCGAATTCAAATCAACCCGGTGTCCAAGCCCGGTCAGGGCATTGCCGGTTGCCGCCAATAGCTGAATTACCCCTGTCGATGAAAAATTCGTGATCTGGGCCGGATCGAGATAGAAAGCGGCATGGTTGACCTTGCCGAAGGCATTGCTCGGTCCTATGATCCGTTCGATTGCACCGATGAGGTCATCGACGTTGATGTTGTCGGGGACAAAGATGGCCGTTTTCGTTCCCTGACAAAAATTTCCGGGTGCATCACAGCCGGGACAATCGGCTCCATCTGTGGTCAACAGTAAATCCATTTCGCTGATGCCCCAGCGGATCGCTTTGGCGGCAACATCGAAGTCGGTATTATTTCCTGCCGGCGATAGGTAATCCGGCCGGGGCGCTCCCCAGAGGCGGGAAATTGTGGACCTGATTTCTATCGCCGAAGCAACCGGGTCTTTGGCGGCATGGATCGCCCGTCCGGTAATCAGGGCGGTGACCGGAATGCTTTGAAAAAACGGAATGGATTCGTTGGTCAAACCCCCAGTGACCGTAACCTTGAATCCCATGTCGATCAGGCGCTCAATCGTGTCCAGATCGTCCTGTGACCACTGGCGGTTGGAGGCTTCTTCATCCCAGCCGCGATGATAAACCATCCATTCGATGCCGACCTGCCGCCATTCTTTGGCATAGGGGATAATGTCCCGAACGCCGGTGAGTTCCATCAATATCTCTTTGCCGTACTCGTTGGCGGTTTTCAGGGCGGATTCGACGGTTGCCATGGGGGCACCCCCGATGACCGTCATCAGGTCCGCTCCGGCATCAAAGGCCATTTTGGCCTCCAACCAGCCGACATCCGGCGTTTTGAAGTCGGCCAGGATCAGGTTGTCCGGACAGACTTCGCGCACGGCACGGATGGCCTCCAGCCCGGCTGCCTTGCAAAGCGGCGTGCCGATTTCAAAAATGTCGACGTGCGGCGCCGTTATGGATGCCACGGCGATAGCCGGGGGCAGGGTGATGAAATCTAACGCAAATTGTAACATTGGTATTCTGCTCATTTCACGATATCCTTTATGCTGGTAATTATTTTTCTCTTAGATGCATAAAATACTGTATTCAAACTTAGCCGCTGCGATGAAGACCATTCCGAGTATTGACTGATCCTGGATTCTGGTTTCTAGATACTGGATGTTGATGGAATTCACCATTCATGTATTGATAGACATCCAGCATCAAGTATCGAGCATCCAGCATCTGCCTGAAATGAGTAATCGTCTATAGTATATCGCTCATGTTAGACGACAAGAATTTATGCAATGTTAGGGTTTTATCCTTCAAAGCTGCATCCCAATGGGATTGTAATAGGTTCCGAGCGCATAGGCGGTAGTCTTTAAGTTGCGCTTTAACGGTTTGCCCAATTTAAACAAAACGCCCAGGTACAATAGGTCCACCAGGTACAGTTGACACACTTTGGCATCAATGGCTCCCCCGTACAGGGGGGTGTCCATATATTCAACCGGTGTGGCCAGACATATTTTGGAAGCCTGTGCCAGGGCCGAGTCACGATCACTGGTCAGGCCGATGGTTACCGCACCTTTTTTGGCGGCGATCTTAACGGCATCGACCACGTGTTTGGTGATGCCGGTGTTGGAAACGCCAACTGCGACCATTTTGGGTTTGAGCATTGATGCGGAAACGGTCTGCATATAGCCGTCGGTGTATACCACGCAGTTGAGACCGGCTTTGGTAAACAGATGATGTGCTGCCTGGGCAATAACAGCCGAGCCGCCGATGCCGTATATATAGATCTGCCTGGCTTTGGCAATGGCCTCGATGGCCTTGTCCATGTCTTCGATATTTAAACTTTGCTGGGTTTTGGCGATGGAACCGGCCAGGGACTCCGAAAGCTTGCGGCCGATTTCCGGGGTGCTGTCATCTTCCTTAATAGCCGGCGGTATATTTTTAAATTCTTCCACCGTATTCAAAGAGGCCGCCATCGAAAGTTTGAGATCCTGGAAACCCCGCAGGCCGATAACCCGGCAAAACCGGCTGACCGTCGTTTCGCTGACCTCCAACCGCCTGGCCAATTCCGTGATTGAAAAATCAAGGCGTTCCTGCGCATGCTGTTGCAGATAGTCCGCGATTTTTTTCTCTGATTTTCTGAGAGATGAATAATTGATCTGTAGATGCTGGATAAAATCGCTCATGATGGTTTGAAAATTTTTTTCATTAATGGGTTATTTAATCTAAAATGTGAAAAGTTTTTTCCATAATAAGGCGATTTTTTCACCCTGTCAAGAAAAAATTTTTCTTTTTTTTTTTAAATTTTGGTTTTGGAGATTATATGACTGTAGTATTGGAAATGGGGATTATCTCGATTTAGGAATTGGGATTTTGGATTGCGGATTAATAATGGTTGCCGTTGTAAATTTTGGATTTTAGAATTTAGATCGGTGCTATCGCTCTCGGCCTTCGCAGCCTTTTTGGCGGAGTAGGCTCGCTCTATCCGCTAACAAAATAGATAGAATAGGAGTCTCCCATTATAAATGGAAAAAAATAGTAGAGCGTTTGCTTCAAATCATTGACGTTAGGGTCATCCAAATAAACAATACAACCATCGAAATCGGAACGTTAATATGACAAACGCTTTAATAGAAAGGTTGTGCCGCTATCAAAACTTTAGATGATAGGGGTTGGCATAAAAATGTCCCGTTTGGACCACAGCAGACGAGGGTGGTCCTGACAATGATCTCAGGAGATGGTACTACGCTATGACGCTTAAACAGGGAACCTAAATGGGCCTAAGGTTTCACTGAAAGCAAGTCTTTAATTCCCATCTGCTCAAACATTTGACTTTGAATCTGGTCAGTGGTGCTGTTGATGGCTCTGGGCGCTTCGTCACCTCTCATCGGATCCACCCCTGTTCTTAATGGCCGCTGGCCAGCCGGCGTCTTGATCAAATTTAAAACTGCATCAGCGACCTGTTGTGGATTTGGTGCATCTTCAGCGGTAAGTTGCTCAGAAAAAGAACCCCAAAACTTGTTCGGCAAATCAGCCAGAGGGCCGTAGCTTTCCAGGCGATCTGTGTCTGCACCATTGTCCAGGTTAGCCAAAAAGTTGGTGCCAAATCCGCCTGGCTCGATGATGGTGACATCCACACCCGTACCCGCCAATTCATAGCGATAGCTCTCACTCAAACCCTCCAGAGCGTATTTTGACGCGGTGTAGGCACCTGCAAAGGGAATAATGAGCCGACCCATGACACTGGAAATGTTGACGATCAGGCCTTTGCCAGCATTGCGCATGGCAGGCAGCACGGCGCGTGTGACGCGCTGTACGCCGACCACATTGACATCCAACTGACACTGGAGCTGCTCTTCGGTGACGGTTTCGGCATAACCGCTCACACAATAGCCGGCGTTATTGACCACCACACCGATACGGCCCTCTTGCGTGAGGGCTTGCTGCACTGCTGAATTGACCGAGGCGGTGTCGGTGACATCCATATCCAACAAGTGGAGCCGACCTTTGGTTTCGGCAGCCTGAGATTTTAATTTTTTAGCGGTATCGGCATTTTTACTATCAAGACCGCGCATAGCGGCAAAAACAGTGTGCCCATAATAGAGCGGCGAGTAAAGTGCTCCGCATTATCCGGGCGACTTCCCCAAGGAATAGGTCAGCACACCCGGTGGAATATATCGCCCTCGCTTAAAAAAGATTCAAAAATGGCGCAAGCGCTCTCGGAACGATCTGCAATGGGGGGACCGACGGTATTAGTGACCAGATAAACAATGTTGCTTATCGTGTCGCTCTTGGTTTTGATGATTTTCATGGTGGCGCTCTGCCGGTCTGGTACTCGAAAACTTAACATCTCAGTAGATAAGCATTGTGAGAGCGAATGCAATGACCTGCAGCTGGAGTGCAATACGATTTCGGTTCACAGATCCTCAGAAATTCGTAGGAAGAAATGAGGGGGTCTAAAATCTTGCCGATCGATTTCATCTGCTATGGGATCGATTTCTTTGTCGACAAAAGCTTTGATGGCACTGAGGTATTCCGTATCGATATCAGGAATCGTAAAATCCATCTGGATTCATCCTTCCGTTGATTTAGGAAAAAAAGGGGATATTCTGGAGTATACAAGGCATTCAATACCGGATAAACAGTCCGGCATAAAACCGATAGCTGGCATTATATGAAATAAACCTGACATTGAGTGCCCCATTTTTCGACTTGCCGTTAATATAGGGAAACGAGCTTGATTAGCACCGGACAAAACCTGTTGCTCTCTCTATCGCACGCCTTTTAATTGACACCATTCCACCGATTCTATATACCCATTTCATCTTACTGGCACGCATTGGATTGCTGCTGAATTCCACCGGTCAGAGGTCAGAATTCGATGCCGTGGAAGAGGTTACTGTGAAGGAGCCGATTATTGTCCCTAAAAGACCGAAATTTTTTTACGGCTGGGTCGTTGTGGGTATTTCTTTCCTCACACTTGCTATAGGCGGCTCCACCAATGGGTCGTTTTCGATATTTTACCTTGCCATCTTAAAGGAATTTCACTGGACCAGAGCGGATACGGCCTTGGCCTTCTCCCTCAGCATGCTTGTGTTCAGTGCCTGCGGACCCCTGGTTGGCTGGCTGTTTGACCGGTTCGGTTCACGAAGGATCATGCCGTTCGGGGTTATCGTTCTTTCGATTGGGGTATTGAGTTCGAGTTTCATCTCTTCCTTATGGCACCTTTACTTTTGTTACGGAATCCTGATGGCTGCCGGTGTCACGCATATCGGATTCATCCCGAATGTGCTGATAATATCGAACTGGTTTTTCCGGCATCGAGCCCTTGCCCTCGGCATTGCACACGCCGGGCGAGGTGTGGGCACGCTTATTCTGATCCCACTGATACAGTATGCTATTCAGACCGTGGGGTGGCGGAATGCATATCTCCTGCTGGGAGGGCTCGTATTTATCGTTCTTTTTCCTCTGCTGACCATATTCCAGCGGGGCAGCCCCCGGGAGAAAGGACTGACTCGGCTGGGCGACCCGGATAGCGCCTCGAAAAGCGAGGGCATGGAGAAGCGTTATGGCGACCCTTCCTTGGCTGAGGCAATACATTCTTATCGGTTTTGGACCCTGGGTATTCTCGGTATTATACGGGCTGCCGGATTTTCAGGTCTGTTTGTTCATGCGGTTGCTTTTATGGATGACGTGGGCTACCCGACGATTCTTGCGGCCACCATACTGGGGCTGGCTGCAATTTTTCGTGCCGGTGGTGGAATCGTGGGAGGATTTTTCTCCGATCGGTTCGGTCGAGAATCCACCTTCACCGTCTTCAGCGTGCTGACATTCGCGGGTACATCGGTTCTGATTTTCTCAAATCCGGAATCACCTATCTTGATCTATATTTTCGCAACTCTATACGGGCTTGGCTCAGGAGGCACATCGACGATTTCTTCTTCTCTCCAGGCAGATATCTTTCAAGGTAAAAATTTCGGCCTCATATTCGGTGTCATTCAAACCGCCACTGGAATCGGAGCCGCTCTCGGACCCTGGCTGACGGGTTTAATCTATGATACCCTAGGAACATATATACCCGCCCTTCAAGGCATGCTGGCAATCCATGTGATTTCAGTCGTCGGCATATGGATCGTTGCGCCCCGAAAGGTGCGTCCCATTGGACGTGCAGCAAGCAAAATGCCGGGGAGGTAATGTTTCAGACCCATTGACAATATTAGAGTCATAATTGTCATTTCATTGCATTTTATACGGGGATCTCCCTTAGTGAAATTGCTGAGATAGAATTCATTTCACCTAAATGCACGGTACTATTGCTTTTAACTACACTTCGCCCAGTTGTTTGGGCAACTTTAGGATTTTCAATGGATGTCCAGTACAGGCACGCCCAGAATGTCCAAGTGTGGCTGGATGCCCAAACCGGGATCATTGGACGCCGCCATTCGGCCACCTTGACGCTGGGGTGCTCCTGACGCGATACTGACAGTAACATAACTGTTGAAGTCGGTTGAAGTAAATAGCATTTCAGCTGGCGTACTGTGTGCTAGATGGGCGATTGCGGCGGTGACGATATCGCCACCCCAGCTGTCCTCAATTGTCATAGCGATACCCAGTGAGACGCAAAGATCGCGGGCCTGAGCCGCTTTGGTCAAACCACCAAATTTATTGATCTTGATGTTCACTACGTCCATGGCGTCGTCGTTCCGACCGCGCAGCAGCATGTCAATTCCGTCAATGGATTCGTCAAGAACGAAAGGATGATTGGTGCGACGGCGGATTGATAAACATTCCTCGTAGGATAGGCACGGTTGCTCGATATAAACATCGACGTCGTGCACCTGCCGTACAACTTTGGCGGCGTCGTGCATCAGCCAGCCGGTATTGGCATCAGCCACCAGAATATCGCCAGGTTGCATGACGGCAGCAACCGCCCCAATCCGCTGGACATCGGTGTACGGATCGCTTCCCACTTTAAGTTGGAACCGTCGATACCCCTCGGCACGATATCCTGCTGCATTCTCCGCCATTTGCTCGGGTGATTGCTGCGATATTGCCCGGTAGAGAATAAAATCATCTCCATATCGGCCTCCCAGCAGATTGCAGACTGGCTGCCGCGCCGCCTGCCCCGCAATATCCCAGCACGCCATGTCGAGGGCTGACTTGACGTAAGGATGGCCCTTCATTACCCGATCCATGCGCCAATTTATCTTGCTCAATTGGCAGGGATCTTCGCCGAGTAAATCGGGCGCCAATTTTGCTATTCCAGTGCGTACTCCCTCCGCATAAGCCGGCAAATATACAGGACCCAAGGGGCATACTTCGCCATGGCCGGTAATGTCCTTGTCTGTTTCGATTCGCACAACCGTACTGTCGAAGACCTCGACTGATTTACCACCCGACCACTTATAGCTTCCTTCGTATAATGGTAAGTCGACCTGGTAAGCTAGTATACGCCGGATTTTCATTGGCCACCTCCTATAGTTCGCTTTGTCATCTTGTTTCAGTCTAATCGTTTAGTCCATAGTAAAACACCATCACTTGTGGAAGACAATAGATTTTTTATGGGATTAAATTAGGAATTCTGGTTATCTACAATAAGCATGTGAGGTTGATTTTTGGATTCCCATATCAATATATTGAGCGATTTCCACCGGTAGTCAGCCTCTATAAAATAAAGGGGTCGCAATAGAATAAAGGGGTCGCGTTTTCATTCTTCACTAAATGTCAAGAATGAAGACGCGACCCCTATGTCATTCTGTAGCTTTGATAATTTTGTAGATTTAACCTAAATTTATCAATATAGTTAAAAACACCCTTGTTTTTTTTCAAATAAATGATAAAATACATGGTAATTTCTGTGAAAGTTGGTCGCCGTTACGTTCTCAGAACGTGTCGGATGCTGATTTTAGGGTTAATTATGTAAACTTGAGCGAAATCTTTTTGTTGTCATCCAAATATAGGGTTCAAATTATGTATCGAAATGCACTGAAAGACTTGAAGGGCTGGAAAAATCAAAAAAATCGTAAACCTTTAGTCTTGCGAGGAGCCAGACAGGTAGGCAAGACTTGGCTGGTTAGAAAGTTTGCCAAAGAAGAATTTAATCACTTAATAGAAATAAATTTTGATGATACACCAGAGCAGGCAAAACTTTTTGTCAAAGGCGATGTCGCTCGATGCCTGCAGCTATTGGAAATCGAACACAATCAGGATATCATACCTGGTAAAACCCTTATATTTTTGGACGAGATACAAGCCGTACCTGAGATTCTCCCTTATTTACGATATTTTTATGAGAAACGACCGGATATATTTGTTGCAGCAGCTGGTAGTCTTTTGGAGTTTTTATTGTCTGAACATGGTTTTTCGATGCCCGTTGGTAGAATAGAATATTTGCATCTTGGGCCGATGACATTTGAGGAGTTTTTATTGGCAATGGATCAGCAGCGGCTGGTCTCATTTTTATCCGGCATCCATCCTCATGAATCCATTCCGGAATCGATACATCAGAAGCTATTATATTTTTTGAAGCTTTTCTGGATCGTTGGTGGAATGCCTGCTGCTGTAGCTGCATATAGGAGCTCAAAATCATTTCAGAGTCCAAACAGAGAACATGGGATTATACTTCAAACATATGAAGATGATTTTTCAAAATACCGCAAACGTATCTATCCACAAAGAATCCGAAAAGTATTTCAACGAATACCGGCATTGGTGGGAAAGAAGCTTAAGTATGTCAATCTTGATCCTAATGAGAGATCAAAAGACCTGGCGGACACACTTGATCTTTTGGAAATGGCAAGAGTTATTTTCAGAGTTCACCATAGTGCAGGCAATGGTGTGCCTCTTGGAGCAGAGATGAAGGCAAAAGATTTTAAACCACTTTTTTTGGATACCGGATTAATGACTCAATCACTTGGGCTTAATCTACCGACTCTAGAAGTTGTTAAGGATTTAACTTTGGTAAACAATGGTGCGGTTGCGGAACAATTTATCGGTCAACACCTTCTTTACCAATATCTTAGTTACGAGAAACCAGAATTGTATTACTGGAACAGAGAGAAAAAGAGTTCTTCAGCAGAAGTGGATTACTTGTTAGCAGTTGAAAACGTGGTTGTTCCTGTCGAAGTCAAAGCGGGAGCTTCGGGATCATTAAAATCACTTCAGGTTTTTTTGTCTGAGAAAAGGGCCCCTCTTGCACTGCGTTTCAACTCCATGACACCGTCATTAACGGAATTAACTGTGCAAATCAATGGCACGCCCGGACATTCTTATCTATTTCTTTCATTACCGCATTATCTCGTCTGCCAGGCAAAACGTCTTTTGAAGGAAGTGATGGGGTAAAATGATAAGCAAAAGTTTTTTCAATTTTACAATTTGGATAGTCTTGCAGAAATATTAGCACTCGGTAATGAATTAAGTTCAGAATAATCCCATTTTATTGATAAATTGGCTCAATATCAAGTTAATGTCTCAATATTGTTGACTACAAATGACATCTGCTAAGGTCTGAGGCTACTAAATGATTTAACGGCCCCGTAGGCGGTTGCCACAGACAGCCCCGACCCGCACTTCATCCGGGTCCAGTCCTGATGGGCCAGGATGATGCCGGCGGCAAAAAGGTTTTCAAAGGCCGGTTGCCCGCCTGTGCCCAGTGGCCGCAGCATATCATCGGTTTCGAGCCCGGCCAGGTTGATGGCGTGGCCGCTGGGTTCAAATAAGCGATCGCAGTGCCAGAGTTCCCTGTTCTCCGGTTGAAATACCGGCAGATCAAAAATGGGCTCCGTCACGGTTGTGTGATCGGAGTGCAGTCCGCCGCCCAGGAACCGGCCGGTTGAAAGCAGAACCGCATATGCTTTGATGCTGTTCTCATGTTCGGTTCGACCAGTATCCAGTGTAATCTCGCCTTCTGATGTTGGTGTTGCTTTCAAGACCTGCTTTTGAAACAGGCAGTGCACGTTATTGGCCGGCAAAAACCTGAGAAAAGCTTCCTTGAGGCGCATCCCCGGTATGGATGGCGGCATAGCCGGAATCTCAAAAACAGGTTTGCCCAGCAATTCACCGAGTTCATCAATAACCTGGTCGGGCCGGTGTATCCCCAGTACCGCGGGCAGCCCTACATATTCTACATCCTTGACATGGGCTTTGATTAATTCGGCCAATTTTTGACGATACTGCGCAATCTCCAGGTCCCGGGCCAGTGGCACCGGATTGATCTCATGGACCTGGTCACCGTAAATTGATGGAACGCTCAAGGCCTTCAGCCCCGGCCATTCTGTTTTCAGCCGTTCGACCAGCAGGTCGGCGCTAAAGCCTTTGAGGCCTTTAAAATCAGCTATCAGGCAAGGGGCTTTACTGGATAAAGCCTGAACACCCGGCCACATGGTTTGCGGGATGCCGTGGGTAGTTTTAATTGCACCAAAGGCGGTGATTAAATTCGAATTCCGTTCATCCTCAAAACGGTAGGGCCGGCCGCCATCATTCAGGAGTGCATAAAATTCCTGAAGTGCGGCTTTAATGTCTTCCGACGGGATATGTGCATATGGATGACCGAAAATATCTCTTACTACAGCGTCAATTGCTGCCCAGGGATCCTGCCACGATTTACCGCTTTCGACCGGGTGAACCCCCATCAGATCGATCAGGCCGCCGGTAAACCAGGATTCCGCCAACGATCCCATGATTACGGTTGTAAGTCCGCGTTTGGCCGCAAACACGGCTGCTGCCATTCCTGCCATACCCGCGCCGATGATGGCGAGGTCAAATTTTTGGTTACTAGCATCAATCATTTTTAGCGTCTCTTTAGCATGTGCTAATAAAACTTTAACAGTAAAGTTTTTGCATATCGTAATAGATAATTTTCTCGCAAAGCCGCAAATCCCGCAAAGGTAAATTGTAAGTTAAATCTTGGCGTCTTCGCATCTTGGCGAGATACTTTTTCCGAGCCTGTTCGCCTGGCGCTCCGCCCTAGACGGATCCGGTTACGGCAGTTCAAGGTCAAATAGTCCGCAATACACCGCTTCCTGCAGTTCAGCCTGTTTGAGCTGTTCTCCGAAGAGCACCGCGCGCTGCCCTTTCCAGCGTGTATTGGTAAAATGCTTGAGGTCGGCGATGCCCTGGTTCTGATGAAATGCGCCCTGGCCGTACAAATGGGCGGTCAGGCGCAGGCCGCAATAGGTTCCCTGGCAGGCGCCTTTGCCGATCCGGCTGCGGGCGCCGATATTGTGAACAAAACTGATTCCTTCTGAATCGCGGAATTGTTTACAATGGTTTGGACCGCGCTTTTTGGCACCATCTCACATTTGCACAGGATAATATCATCGGGCCGCTGGTTTTCCAGCCAGGTTTTGGGCGAGAGACCCGGTTCGGTCCATTCGCGGTTCAATGTCGACGGCAGGGGTTCATGCCGTGTTTGGCAGAAAAATTAGGTGTCAAACCTTGATCAGTGATTAATCGAATATAATTAGTCACAAATCAAGATTTGACACCAAGCTTTTTGACACCAAGCCTTTTTTCATTCCAAGGTCAAGATTTAAGTTTATTGCTCAGGAAGAGATCCTTTGAGGTTGATTCGGTAGCCAGGTCTGGGCCAGGGAAGGACAAAAATGCCTTCTTTTACAAGAAAATGCCAACAAATATTCATGACCACAATCTTCACATTTAACGCTTGCAATAGGGATGATAGCCGGCAACCCGGTAACCTTTTATGCGGCTTTCCAGCAGTTTGTGAACTATATAGACGCCATTCCCGGAGACCATGGGCCTGACAATGCGAATGGATTTGTTAAGGATTTGCATATGAAATTCACTCTGATACTTTACGCGCTGCGAATGTGACCGTGCTGGTTATCAAATCAGCAAGATCGATGCCTGGATGCACAGCTAAACATTCTTTCATTATTTTCTGCGTTAATTGACGCTGTTGCGAGACCGGTGCAGCGTGCTGTTGCCAATAAAGAATTTGAAATCCTTGCCGAACGAGTTGATGTTGTAACTGATGTATTGGAATCATATTTAAGCTATCAGTGATCCATCGTTTGGCGAATTCCGTTTCGAATGGCCTTAGTTCATCCATATATCGCAAATAATCTTTTAGGTTGATTCTCACATGTCCCCACGGACTATCGAGAATGCCCAATGCGTGTCCGCCGTTAGGGCAGAAGAAGGGATTGTAGCCATGAATCATTAGACCGCCGGTTTTCAAAATGCGATTCATTTCTGCGAATGCCGCTTCCGGCGAATCCAGATGTTCAAGCACACTGGCCGAATAAATAATATCCATGTCATTGCTGCCAAAGTCAGTTTGACGAGTAATGTCTCCGATCTTGAACTCAGCTGGCGAAGTTATTTTTTGCTTAATGTACTGCGGTAATGGGCTCTGATTTTCATTTTTGCCGTAATAATTGTCGACCCCAAAAACGTGAAAACCGAGTCGTTCAAAGGCAAATATCGAGTAGCCGCCGGAAATATAGCCGATTTCCAAAATTTTTGGTTTGGGGCGAACAGGAAGACTAACATCAAAGAGCTTAAGTTTTGAAAGTAAAACTTTATGCTCTTTTCGATAGATTGAAATCAGTGAGCGAATCGTGTCGTCAGAAGGGATGCGTACGAAAGAATCAGGGAAAAATAGGTTTTGACATCGTTTAATTGCCGGGTCTGCGACTGCTTTAATATCTGATTGTGACTTTTGTAATGTACGCGTTCCGATAGCTATATTTAGGAAGTTAACTTCCTGAGGGGATAACAAGTTTTTTTCGTTAAGTGACTGCAATGCCCCAAGGGCAGGGAAAAATTTCCAACCGGGTTTTATTGAATATCGATAGAAATCTAAAACAGGCAACTTTCGACCATCTGAAGTATGAAAATAAAGGTCCTCGGTTGCAGTGTTATCACTTGTAGCACTTGAGCAATAAAAATTAAGGTAATGATTGACACTCTTCGTTAATAGTGCGGTGACACGGTAGAATTGCTTTTGGAGAAAGGTAGAGTTTTTTAAAGAATTCAATTTTTCCATTGCGCCTTTTCCATTAGCTGTGATGCAAAATTTAATTTTATTTTCAATATTTTTACGTTTGAAGGGCCGGTATCAATTATTCGGATCAAAGGGCGGCTGGCAGCCTTTATTGGCAATGATGAAATCAAAACCAGCTTGCACGCAAGCCGCAACACTGGACCAACTCAAAAATTCGCCGTCAGCGCGAAGTAACACCTGCTGCACGCAGCCGGGCAGATGATCATTGATCTTTAGGATAAAATCCGCGGCTTCCTTACCGCTGAGGGTTTGGCCCTTACGAAGCTTGCCGATCAGATACTCGCGTAATTTTGGGGACGTTAAATTATAACTTTCTAATCCTGTATAAGCTCTATTGGTTCAGTTTTGGCGATCTTCTCACTACGCTTTACCGAAATACTTACCGATGGCTGTGAGACACAAGGTTTTTTGGATACTTCTGTGGCGCTGAAACCCATTTTTCTGACTGCGCATTAGCCCAATAAACTGCGTGCTTTGACTGTGATCGGGTGCTTGCCGGCCGTCCACACCTGCTCAAGATCGATACCCGACTTCGCTGATACTTGAGTCGTTAATTTTTCTAAGTCATACCCCGGAGTTATAAGCTGGTAGCGCTCTTCTAACCGTTCTAATGAAGACCTGACCCTTTGCTTTGTTCTTCTTGGGGGTCAGGATATCGCACCGGGCTCCGCCGGGATTGGAAGCGGGGAGGCGCGAGCGCCTCCCCGCTTTAGCGGAGATCCGGCCCCGGAGGCTACTTAATCCGTATTCTTTCCGAGTAGTACGAGCGACTCCGGGGGTGGTCCGGTCTGTAGTTCCTGGAGACATTGCCGGCCGAGTCAACCGCAAACCACTTGATGGTCGCATCGTCATCGAACGACAGGACCTCGCCCGGTTCACGCAGGCCGGCCGAATGGTACAGCGTCGAGTCGTAGGTCGGCCGGCTGCCGTCCAGGGTGTAGTAGACCGTGGCCGGTTCCGAGTAGGCGAAGCGCAGATTCGCCTCTTTTTTGAAGTATGGTTTGCGGATCGCGTTGCCATTGGTGTCGACCAGCCAGGAGGCCGGGTCGTGCCTGTCGCGGGAGAAATCGAGCGCAACGCGGAACAGCTCGATCAGACCGTCCGAGAATTCCATCGTCTCCTCGAAGGCCTCTTCCCAGCCGGGCTGAAAACCGGCGCCGCCGACTTCGAAGTTCCAGGCATAGAAGTGGTTGGCGTACCAGAGGCGGTCGCCCGAGTTGCCGGCCGCCGAGTAAAGCACATCCACGATCGGACCCGTGCGGCGCGGTGTGACGACCAGTCCTCGGTAGCCCTTGATCGCTTCCAGGATGCGTACGGACGAGGCCCAGAAATACGACTCCTCACCCAGCGTCGGGCGCGGCAGACTTATCCGCCCGGGAACGGTGTAGGCACCCGGCGACCACATGAAATAGTTGCCGGTGCTGTGGATGTTCATCGAAAAACGGATGTTGGTGTAGGTGTCCGCCAGCCAGGCGACATTGGCGCTCTCGGCTTCTGAAAGCTCGAACGGGCCGGCAAACGTAGATCTGCGGCAGTTGGTCGAGGCCCCGGTATAACCGTCGAAGAGCGAACCCACGTCGTAGTTGCGGTTGTTGTCGACACCCCACTGATTGCGTCGTCCCGGGTCGTTCTGGTTCCCGCGCGGGCAGTAGTTGACCATGTTTTTGCGCTGGAAACCGTAGTTGTAGAAGCTGTAGTGCGCACCGTCCGGGTTGGCCGAGGGGACTATGAAGATGTCCAGGTTGTCGATGAGCTTTCTGGATCCACCGTGTTTGTAGTTGCGCAACAGCCGCTCAGCGGTCTCGACGGCAATCAGCGGCGGGACCCATTCGCGCGCGTGTTCCTGGGCATAAGCGAAAACGCCCACGCGCGAGCCGTTGCGGTGACGACCGATGCGGATTGCTCTCACCTGCCAGGGTTCGCGCGAGATCTCGGGCGGCGCGTTGAGGAAATCGCTCAACTGTTCAGAGTCGGGCGGTACCACGCCGTTGCCGCTGTTGTTGCGGTATGGATCGGCGTAGACAAGTGCGCTGGCGGCGGGATCGGCATTGATCGCGTCTCTCACTTCGGCAGCGTTGCTGGTCAGGTTGCCGTCCGTGTCGGTCGCCAGGCTGACCGAGATCTTATTGCCGCTGGTGCTGACCGACAGGTCCGCGTCCGCCGCCGCCGGGTCCAGCGTCTCGACCACGATGTCGTTGCCGCCTTCATGACCCCAGGCGTGCGACGAAACCACCACCCGGTTGCTTGACGAGGTGCCCAAGGTCGCCTGGGCCTGGCGCCGGTAGCCGTTGGTCATGTACGGCAACTTGACGATTTCGGCCAGTTGGGGAAATTCGTCTGCCAGCGACTCGATGCGCTCGTACAGTTCTGTCGGATCCATGTAATGGTCGACGAACCCGATCTGGTTGACCTGGTTGCCCGGGTCTCCCGGCAACCATTCGGTGAAAGCCGCCATGGCGCTGCCGCCCTCGCTGCTCTTGATCGTTAGCAGCGACGTCGGGCGTCCGTCTACCGACTCGGTGCCCCGGTGATAGAGGTACTGGCCGGCATCGACGAAGTCGTTCAGCGAGTCGCTTTCCGTTTCGGGAACGACCGGCAGCGGGTCGTCGCAGTCGAAGTAGCCGTCACCCTCGGCGATGATGAGTTCGTCCTTGCCATGTCCGCCCTTGCCATGTCCGCCCTTGCCATGTCCGCCCTTGTGATGTCCGGATTTCTCGTCCTGGGTGATCTTCCAGCGGTAGTATGTATCGTCCGTAGTGTCCCCTTCACTGGGCGTGATCGGCCACTTGATGGCCGCATCGAAAGGGCCCGGGCCGCGGACCTTACCCCGCCACACCCGGTTGGTAACGTGACCGGTACCTGAATTCGTCCCAGGGTCGTACAGGGTGACGCGGTACTCGAACTTCGCGTGGTCCGGAACGTTGCCCAGACCAACCGCCTGCTCGCAGGTAATACCGAAAATGGGCGCCGGTACCCACGTCACGGTCAGGTCGGCGTCGCTGCCGGCACTGCTCTTGGCCTCGACCGAAATCGAGTCACCCAGCGGACTCTGCAAGTAGTCGGCGCGCAGAATCGTGATCGTATCGCCCTCCTCCCCGGCGGCCAGAGCGGCTATCGCGGCCTTGCGCTCGCTCGTCACACGCTGCCAGGCATCTTCATCGAAATCCGTCCCGAGCCTGACGAATCCCATTTCGCTCTCCAGAAACCGGATCTCGGTCGGGGTGGCAATGACGGTAACGACGATACCGGCGTCGGTTTCGCGCACATCGTGATCGAGATCCCAACCGTTCTCAACCAGGTAGCTCAGGGCGGCGCGATCGGGTAACAACATTATGACGACTTCGGTCGCCTCGAAATATGGCTCTTCAGGGTCTTCTGATTGAGCCTGCGCCGGCGGCGACAGGGCGATCATCGCAGCCAAGGTACACACGAAAACCATTGCTTTTGCTTTTTTGTTAATCAATGACAAATCCATAATTCCCCCTTCTTAAGTTTAAATGATCCGTTTCAGAGTTTGATTCTCCTTTCAAAGCCTCTATACCACAGATGCAGGTTCTATCCTTTTTGATTGATGAAGATAAATATTCCAGCTAATCAAACCTCCTGCGACCATGGCCCGAAATATAGTGGCTGCCATAGCTGTCCTGCGTGATATCCTACCTAATAATATTTTTTCACCGATGACTTTACCAATTCTGCCATAAGACGGCTGTACCCAACTGCACCGGCACTAAGAATTGCGGTGAGTTTACGTTTAAAATCTTTATCTGCCATCGGGTATCCCCCATTGTTAAGGTTTCAAACAAAGAACTCAGTATGTGGAAAATTCACAGAAAGGCAGCATCAGATGAGCAACAAGATTTGATTCAGAAACTAGAGAACTGCTTCAGGGTGGGTGGAATGGTGCCTCAGAAATTGTATACAAGTATTTCTAAACAAATCAATAGAAGATAGCTAATCACTATCGAGGGTGCCGTCAAGTGGTGAGGCCATACCGGAAAACGAAGTTGAGGGTTCAGTGGTTCAGGGTTCAACGTTCAGAGGTTTCAAGAAAAATAGAATACCGAATCCTCAGAGGCGGACAAGAATCGAATCATGAATATGCCGCGGCGAATTAAACTCAAGACATGAGGCCGCCAATTGCCTTGATGGTTCCATAGGCGGATGCCACGGACAACCCCGAACCGCACTTCATGCGGGTCCAGTCCTGATGGGCCAGGATGATGCCGGCGGCGAACAGCTTTTCAAACGCCGGTTGCCCGTTAGGGTCCAGGGGCCGGAACATGGCGTCGGTTTCGAGGCCGGCCTGGTTGATGGCATGTCCGCCGAGTTCAAATAAGCCGTCACCGTGCCAGAGTTCTCTGTTTCCCGGTTGAAATACCGGCAAATCAAAAATGGGCTCCGTTACGGTTGTGTGGTCGGATTGCAGTCCACCGCCCAGAAACCGGCCGGTTGCAAGCAGAACTGCATCGGCTCTGATGCTATCCTCATGCTCGGTGCGGCCGATGTCCAGCGAAAACTCGCCTTCTGATGTCGGCGTCGCTTTTAAAACGTGCTTTTGAAACAGGCAGTGCACGTTATTGACCGGCAAAAACCGGAGAAAAGCCTCTTTGAGGCGCATTCCCGGAATGGATGGCGGCATGGCCGGAATTTCAAAAATCGGCTTTCCCAGCATTTCACCGAGTTCATCGATAACCTTGTCGGGCTGGTGTATCCCTAAAACCGCCGGTAGGCCTACAAATTCAACTTCCTTGACATGGGGTTTGATTAGCCCGGCCAATTTTTGGCGGTATTCCGCGATCTCCAGATCCCGGGCCAGGGGAACTGGATTTATCTCATGGACCTGGTCGCCATATATTGATGGAATGCTCAGAGTCCTCAGACCCGGCCATTCTTCTTTTAGCCGTTCGGCCAGCAGGTCGGCGCTAAAGCCTTTAAGCCCTTTAAAATCAACGATCAGGCAGGGGGATTTGTCGGAAAGTGCCGTAACACCTGGCCACATGGTCTGCGGGATGCCATGGGCGGTTTTAATTGAGCCAAAGGCGGTGATTAAATTCGAATTTCGGTCATCCTCAAAACGATAGGGGAGACCGGCATCATTCAAAAAGGCATAAAATTCCTGTAGTGCGGCTTTAATATCTTCCCGTGGGATATGTGCATATGGATGACCGGGAATATCTTTTACAACGGCTTCAATTGCCGCCCAGGGGTCCTGCCACGATTTTCCGCTTTCGATCGGGTGAACTCCCATCAGATCGATCAGGCCGCCGGTAAACCAGGACTCAACCAACGATCCCACAATCACGGTTGAAAGTCCGCGTTTGGCTGCAAACACGGCTGCTGCCATTCCCGCCATACCCGCGCCGATGATGGCGAGGTTAAATTTTTGGTTACTAGCATCAATCATTTTTAGCGTCTCTTTAGCGTGTGCTAATAAAACTTTAATAGTAAAGTTTTTGCATATTGTGATAGATAATTTTCTCGCAAAGCCGCAAATCCCGCAAAGGTAAATTGTAAATTAAATCTGGGCGTCTTCGCGTCTTGGCGAGATACTTTTTCCGAGCCTGTTCGCCTGGCGCTCCGCCCTAGACGGATCCGGTTACGGCAGTTCAAGGTCAAATAGTCCGCAATACATCGCTTCCTGCAGTTCAGCCTGTTTGAGCTGTTCTCCGAAGAGCACCGCGCGCTGTCCTTTCCAGCGCGTATTGGTAAAATGCTTGAGGTCGGTGATGCCCCGGTTCTGATGAAATGCGCCCTGGCCGTACAAATGGGCGGTCAGGCGCAGACCACAGTAAGTTCCCTGGCAGGCGCCTTTGCCGATCCGGCTGCGGGCGCCGATATTGTGAAGCAAAACTGGATCCTTCTGAATTGCGGAATTGTTTAGAATGGTTTGGACCGCGCTTTGGGGTACCATCTCACATTCGCACAGGATAATATCATCGGGCCGCTGGTTTTCCAGCCAGGTTTTGGGTGAGAGACCGGGCTCGGTCCATTCACCGTTCAATGTCGACGGCAGGGGTTCATGCCGTGTTTGGCAGGGCGCGTCGATTTTCAGGCGGACGCAAATTTGGTCAGAAACGCGCTCTGCCATCAGGCGAAAGATTGACAGCTTGCCGCCGGCAATGGTTTGAAAGTTATCTACCCCATCGGCGCTGTGATCTATGAGATCGAATCCCCGGCTGATTTTACGGTCATCGGTTGTGCCCTCGGCTTTTTTCTTGGCGATCAGCGGCCGGACGCCTGAAAATGCCCGAATAAAACGGCTTTGTTTTAAAGAAGGAACGATGGGTACGCCCTGGTTGATAATGTGATCAACTTCTTCAACGGTTGGCTTGATACCGTCCGGTGACGTCAGGCGAACAGATGAAGGTCCCAGAATGGAAACGGTCCCGCCGGAAGCCAGTACATCTCCGTCCGAAGGCGGCCGTAACCTCAGCAGCATATGATGTGCCAGTCTTGAGTGAGTGACGAGCAGAGTGCCTTTGGAGTAAAGAATCTCAATGGAGGCGTTAGCCAGGGCCGCCACCTGTCCGACCCAGGCACCGGCAGCGTTGACGATCTCCTCGGCTTCGATGGTCTGTTCCCGGCCCGTCAATACGTCTTTAACCTGTACGGATTGAATCTTGTGATTGCCAATATCAAATCCTTTAACCTCGGTGTAGGGCATGAAAACATGCCCGCACTTTATGGCGTAAGCAAGGTTTTCGTAGGAAACGCGAAAAGGGTCAATGCTGGAATCTTCAGTGCGGTAAGCGGCGATAATGTCTTTTGAAAGCGCCGGCTCCATCTCCAGGACATCCTTGATGTCCAGGGGGTCGCAGGGAACGCCGCACTTTGCGCACTGGTGGGGAAACTCAGCCAGATACTTCTCATCATCTTCCTTGACGGCCACATAAAGTCCACCGGTGTTTTCAATGCAGTGTGGGGCCAATTTTTTGAGCAGTGCATTTTCTTCCATACATTCGCGCGATGATTCCGGATCACTGGCAGTATAGCGTGCTCCGGAATGCAGGACCCCGTGATTGGCGCCCGATGCCCCTGCATTGATGTGGCTGCGATCAATTAAAATACTGTGGACACCGCGCAGGGCCAGATCGCGCGCGATGGCGGTGCCGGTAATTCCTCCGCCGATAATCAGAACCTGGGTTTTCAAAGTCATGTGCTTTTCCTATTTTCAGACCTCGAAATCAACCTGGAAAGTGAGTTAATTTTTTAGGCACTATTGATATTTATTACAGCAAATCAAGGGATTGAGGGATTTAGGAATTGAGGGATTAAAGGATAACATCTGTATCTTAAAATAAATAGAATTCCTTCAATTCCTAAAAATGGTTCTTCAAAAACTTGTAATGACAACAATAGGGAAATTAAATGATGATGTCAAGTCAAATAATGTACAATTAAATTTTTAAATATATTTTTTTTGTAAGTCCAAACCAATTTATAACCTTCAAAATAAGGCTACAATGATTAAATTAAAAAAATATCATCCCGTTGACAAAAAAAATATAAAAAAACAGTTGACATTTAACCCGACTATCTTGTAATTACAAGTAGGCGTGATGTGTATGCCGGACTGAAGGCTGACGACCATATCAAACGGACAAGTTAGGGGCTTCGCCCCCATGGGAATGGTGGCATACTGGAAGAAAGGAATAATGGGGTTTAGGATGATGGAATGTTGGATTAAGGGTATCAGCAGTGCAGAAGATTTGTTGTAAAATTGATAAAATCCTTTTTAAGAGCCAACATTCCAGTATTCCACTATTCCATTATTCCCTGAATGTGGTATGAACTCGGACCTGAAATAAACTCATATTTTCAATAACTTGTGTAAATTCCAAAATGGTATGATAATATGCTGTTTTCGATAACATTAAATATAGCACTGGCAGTTTGCATTCTGGGAACCATTTATCGGGTTGTCCGATGGTTTACGGTAAAGGTCGGTCCGGATGCCGGTCAATTTACCGCGCGAACCAGGTTTTCACGGGCATTTGCCGGCCTGTTCTCTGTTCTATTCAGCCGCAACATCTTTCGCTTAATCGGCGTGTTTTTCTTCCGGGTTGTTTTTCAGGGGCACATTCTTAAAAAGGATCCCTGGCGCTGGTTGATGCATTTTAATATTTTTGCCGGAATCCTGCTGCTCACTATATTCCACGCGCTGGATGACCAGATCTCAGCCAGCTTGTTTGCGGACTATGCTGCATCCGTTAACCCGTTTCTTTTTTTGAGAAATTTATTCGCAGCCATGGTGCTCCTGGGAATTATGATCGCCGGCTATCGCCGCCTGTCTTTAAAAGGGTTGAAAAAAATCTCAACATCCCATGATGTACTGGCCCTGGTTCTGCTGTCGATTATTTTATTTTCAGGATTTTTTCTTGAAGCCAGTCAGTTTGTTTCAGAACCCATTTTTAATGAGATGGTCGAAGATTACGGCGATCCGGAAGACACCGAATCCCTGACAGCATTGCAAAGTTATTGGGCCAAATATCACGGTGTGGTTTTTGCCGATGCTGCTGATCTAAGCGATCCGGACCTCATCGAAGCCGGTAAGGCGGTTCACCTGGGAAGCTGTATCGACTGTCATGCCAGGCCGACCGCTGCATTTGTGTCAAATCCGATCAGTAAAATAATTATACCGGCCGGTGTCTGGGCAAACTCGATCCGACTCGATCTTATCCTGTGGCAGGTTCATTTTTTGTGCTGCTTTGCGATGCTGGCCTATTTGCCTTTCAGCAAATTTATGCATCTTTTTACCAGTTCGGTCAGCTTAATGGTGCGCAGCCTGGAAGACAACGAAGTTTTGCAGCCGGCCAACCGGATTACGCGGCGGGTCATTTCTTTGGATGCGTGTATGAACTGCGGTCAATGCAGCCTGCATTGCTCGGTGGAACCCATTAATCGAGTGCTGGGCAACCTCGATATTCTTCCTTCCCACAAGCTGGGGTCCTTAAAAAAATTTGTTCGAAAAGGACCGACAACTGATGGCGAACTGTCCGATTTTAATGAAGGCAGTTTTATCTGTACCGAATGTTATCGCTGCACGGAGGTTTGTCCGGCCGGTATAAATTTGCAGGATCTGTGGTTGGCATCCAAAGACGATCTGACATTACGCGGCCCGTCCCGACCCTATAGGCAGGTACGAGAAGGGGAGGCTTTTGGTCAGCCGGAACTGACACCCGAAAAAGAAGCTGTGGTTGATTTTAAGCCGTGTTTGATGAACTATTCCGACAACCCGGCGTCCTTTTCTGCCTGTATACAGTGCGGGACCTGCACCAATGTCTGCCCGGTGGTCGCAGATTACCAGCAGGATCCTGAGCTTCTAGGTTATCTGGATCTCACGCCCCAACAGATTGTGAACACCTATCGGCTTGGCATCACGCGGCGGGCGGTGGATTCAACGATGGCATGGGACTGTTTTATGTGCTTTCAATGCCAGGAGCATTGCCCCAAAGAGATCCCGGTTGCTGAAATGATGTATGAACTCAGGAACAAAGGCTATAAAGGATTGAGAGAGCCGCTTAATGTTTCAGGGGAAATTAAAAGCGGATATCGGATGACGAAAATCGAATAGCGAATGTCGAAGTAAGGAATTCTATCGATCTATATCAGCTCAGTTAACTAAATTCCAAAGGAATTTCAAATGCCATACAGTTATTTTGCAGGATGCAAAATCCCATATTATCTGCCGGAATATGGCAGCTCAACACTGGCGCTGTTGAACAGATTCGACATCGAGTTGCAGGATCTGGAATTTAACTGCTGCGGTTACCCGGTGCGCGATATCGATTTTCAATCCTTTCTACTGGCGGGTGCCCGGAATCTGGCCCTTGCCGAACAGAAAAGCACCGATATTGTAACACCCTGTAAATGCTGCTTCGGTAGCCTGAAATTTGTTGAGTACTATTTAAAACAGCGTGAACCCATCCGGGAGCAGATCAATGCCATGCTTCGACCGGAAGGGTTGCAGTGGGAGGGGCGTACAGAAGTCAAACATCTATTAACGGTCTTGCATCAGGATGTGGGGGTTGATGCGCTGCGCACAGCCGTCGTCAATTCGCTTGAAGGCCTGAAAATTGCCATCCACACCGGCTGTCATGCCTTGCGCCCCGGCAATGTAACGATGTACGACAATCCCTTTGCCCCGGGCATTTTTGATGATCTGGTAGCCGTGACCGGCGCCGAGAGCGTTTTCTGGTCCATGAGCACGGAATGCTGCGGGAACCCGCAATGGGACAAAAACCAGAAGCTTGCCCTGAAGCAGATGCAAAGAAAATTACGGAATGCCAGACAGGCCGGGGCTGATTATGTCTGCACGGCCTGCACCTACTGCCAGATGCAATTTGAGCAAAAGAGTCAGTCTGACCTTATCCCGATAGACAATGAACCCTTTATTCCGGCAGTTCTTATATCACAGCTGATCGGATTGAGCATCGGATTGGAAGAAGGGGCACTCGGCCTTAAGGATTATATAGGGCAGAAGCTTCTGGTGAGCGCGTAGTTTCACAAATACAGTAGCCTAAACTTTTAGCTTGCTTCATCAATAGTTTGCCCGCAGGGCTAAGTGTCTCCGTGGAGCAAAAAATAAATGCTAAAATCCAATTGTAATTCCGAGTGGAGTACTTAGGTTCATACTAATCAATTTATCATGGCTAATCTTAATAACGTATTGTTGCTTGCGTGACTATATTTGAATCTTTCTGATTAATTTTAAGCTAACTATTAACTAATAAAAGGAGGATAAACAATGCCGGATGTTGATGATTTGAAAGAAGGGAAACAATACTACACGGATAAACCTCAAAAAGGAGAAGGTTTCTTTTTAAAGGGATCCAATAATCTGGAATGGGGCATGAAAGACAGGCTGGCCCGTATCTTCAATCCCGTATCGGGTAACACGGTGATGCTGGCCTTTGATCACGGCTACCTCATGGGACCCACCTCCGGACTTGAGCGCATGGATCTGACGATTGTGCCCCTGATCGAGTACGCCGACTGCATTATGTGTACGCGCGGCGCTCTGCGCACAATTGTACCGCCGACCTGCGGCACGCCCGTCTCATTGCGCTACTCGTCCGGGACGACCGTTCTGACAGAACTAAATGATGAATGCCTCATGGACATCGAGGAGGCGGTCCGCCTCAATGCGTCCCTGCTGGCAGTCATGGTGGCTGTTGGCGATCGTTTTGAAGCCACTACGATACGAAACCTGACCCGCACGGTTGACCTTGGAACCCGTTACGGTATTCCAACTTTAGGTGTCACCGCAGTCGGCAAAGACATGGCACGCGACGCCCGCTATATTTCCATGGCTTCCCGTGTTTGTGCCGAAAACGGTGCGCATGTGGTTAAAACCTATTTCTGCGATGATTTTGAGAAGGTGACCTCAACATGTCCGGTGCCGATCGTACTCGCCGGGGGGAAAAAACTGCCCGAACTCGATGCATTGACAATGGCCTACAGGGCAATTGATCAAGGTGCAAACGGCGTGGATATGGGTCGTAACATTTTTCAGGCCGGGAATCCAATCGCTATGATACAGGCGGTTAAAGCCGTTGTTCACGATAGAGAAATTCCGGAGAAAGCGTTCGATATGTATAACACCTTGAAGGCAGAGCAGAAATAAAAAGCGAGGTTTCGCTTTGCGCAGCACATGTTCATGGTTCAAACCCCGTGAGAAGATTAAGCATCTAAATGAGAAGGGCATGCTGGCTTCGTGCGTTTACAGCATGCCCGTTTATTTTATTTAAAATAAAAAATTATTAGAGCGTTTGAGTCAATCCATATACTTTATTGAAAATCCAAAGAAGATTGGCAAAACAACCGATATCGTAGAGTTAATCTCACAAACGCTCTGTGGAGGATATCTATGAAAGCAATTGGATTTTATCAATTTTTACCGGTGGAAAACCCGGAAAGTATGGTGGAAGTTGAAATACCTGATCCTGAACCCGGTGCCAGAGATTTGCTCGTGCGAGTCAAAGCGGTCTCCGTTAATCCGGTAGATGTAAAAGTCCGTTCACGGCTGAAAACCGTTGAAAAGGAGCCGAAAATTATTGGCTGGGATGTAGCCGGGGTGGTCGAAAGTCTCGGCAGTGAGGTTTCGCTGTTCAAAGCCGGTGATGAAGTCTATTACGCCGGCGATATTACCCGGCCGGGCTGCAACAGTCAATACCATCTGGTGGACGAACGCATCGTCGGACGCAAACCTTCGTCACTCTCGTTTGAGCAGGCGGCTGCAATGCCGTTGACGACCATCACCGCCTGGGAAGCCCTCTTTGACAGGCTGGGTGTTGAAAAAAGCGCTCCAGGACAACTGGAACAACCTTCGGTTCTGATCATCGGGGGTGCGGGAGGGGTCGGTTCGATTGCCATCCAGCTGGCGAAAAAGGTGGCCGGCTGCAAGGTCGTCGCCACGGCCTCCAGGGATGAATCGGCTGAGTGGTGCCGTAAGCTCGGTGCCGATGAAATCATCGATCATCATAAAGCCTTTGCCGAAGAGTTTAAACGGATCGGAGCCGATGAGATGGATTACATTCTCTGCTTCAACAGCACCGAGAGACACATCCAGAACATGGCCGATGTCATCAAACCCCAGGGCAAGATCTGCACGATCGTGGAAACTAAAGATAACAAACCTTTAAACATCAATGTATTCCAGGGCAAAAGTGTGGGCTTTATGTGGGAATTGATGTTTACGAGATCGATGTTCAAAACCCCGGACATGCAGGCCCAGCACGACCTGCTTAACGAAGCCGGTCGATTGCTTGACGGGGGTCTTCTCAGGACAACCATGACTGAAAACTATGGGCCGTTAACGGCGGAAAATCTGCGCAAAGCCCATGGCAAAATCGAATCCGGCAGTATGATCGGCAAACTGGTTTTGGGAGCAATGCCATAGCCTTTTTAAACAGCGAACCGCAGAATATCGAATATCGAACCGCAGAATGTCGAAGGGTGGAATCGCTTCGCTCAGGCTTTTTTATAGAATAGACGAAATTCATCACTTCGACATTCGATATTCAGGATTCGATATTCGCTTTTAGAATTGAATGATCCCCAACAAGGATAAAGTTTGTTGTTCGATTAAACTGTCGGCTTCGACTAGCAGTGAGCTGACACCTGACACCTGAAACCGCAAAAAAAAAATGGGATTCCGGCACATAGGTCATTAACTGCCCTATGCCGCCGCCAAAAACCTTAACTGATATGAAAACATACACCGTCGGCATTCTCGGATTTGGATTTATCGGTAAGGTGCATGCGTACGCGCACCAGGTGATTCCGTATTATTATCCGCAGTCGAGCTTTCGGACTCGCATAACCCATATCGGAACCTCCAGTATGGAAACTGCCCGAAAGGGTTGTGAGCAGATTCGGGCGGATGTGGCGGTTACGGATTATCGGGAAATTACTGAAAACCCGGATATCGACATTGTCCATATCTGCACGCCGAACCATCGGCACCGGGATATGCTGCTTTCGGCTATAAAGAACAATAAGCATATCTACTGTGACAAGCCTTTAACGGCAACTGCCGCTGAAACGACCCAGATTAAAGAAGCCCTGACCGGCTATACGGCAACCGCCCAGATGACCTTTCAATGCCGGTTTTTTCCCGCAACCTTGCGGGCTATGCAACTGGTCCAGGGAGGATTTCTCGGCGATGTCCATGAATTCAGGGCCGCCTATCTTCACTCGGGCAGTGCCACCCCTGAAACGCCTCTTAAGTGGAAGCTCTCCGCCAAATATGGCGGCGGAGTAATTGCGGATTTAGGGGCTCATGTATTTGACCTGATTCAAGCGCTTCTGGGGGACTATGATCGGCTGATTGCCGCCAGCCGGATCGCCTATCCAGAACGTCCGGCAGCTGACGATCCGGACCGCATGGAGAAAGTTGACGCAGAAGACAGTGTCAGCATCATTGCTCAGATGAAAAGCGGCGCCTCCGGTGTGATGGAAGCCAGCAAAACAGCAGCCGGCACGGAGGACGAATTACGATTCGAGCTACATGGGTCGAGTGGGGCCATCCGCTTTAACAGTATGCAGCCCCACCATTTGCAGGTATATGACGCCGGGATTTCAGATAAGCCTTTAGGCGGTATGAAAGGCTGGACGGTTGTTGATTGCGGGCAACGCTATCTCGAATCGAATTTTCCGGGCCCCAAGTTTTCCCTCGGGTGGATACGGGCGCATGTGGCCAGCCTGTTCAATTTTCTAGATAATGTCTTTAAAGGGGCCGCCGGAGAGCCGGGTTTTGATCAGGGAATTTACATTCAGCACGTCATTGAACGCGTTCGGGAATCAGCCAGGCTGAGTGAATGGGTTCACATAAAGGTTGAACCCTGAACCAAGAATCATGAAGCGATCCGTTCGGTTTTACGAAAGCTACAATTGAACGAGATTTCGTCAGATATGAACATGCAGGAATCAAATACAGATACTATCATCAGTCGGGATATTGATATCCCCTTATGGCTGCAATTGAAATCCATACTCCAGGGTCGGATCCAAAGCGGAGAGCTTTTACCGGATTCTAAGTTACATTCAGAGCATGAACTGTGCCGGATGTACGGCATCTCGCGGACTGTCGTACGGGAGGCACTGAATGAACTGGTGCATGATCGATTTATCTATCGCATCCAGGGAAAAGGAACATTTATATCCGGACGAAAAGAAGAACAGGATTTTGCCGGCTCCAATATCGGCTTTTCAGGTGAAATGATCGGCAAGGGCCGGGACGTTATGACAAAAATCCTCAAGCAGACCCTGGCAAAACCAAGCGCCCGGGAAAAGAGGATGCTTCGATTAGATGACCATCAACCGGTCGTTAAAATTCGTCGCTTAATGATTATTGACGATCAGGTTCGGATGCTGGTTGATATGTCTTTTCCGGCAAATCACGTCAGTGGTTTTGAAAATGTTAATCTCAGGAATCGATCCATCTATGATGTTTTAAAAAGGAGCTACGGACTGGTGCCTTCTTGGTCCGAACGATGGATTGAGGCCATCCTGCCAACGAAAAAACAAGCTGCTTTTCTGAAGGTACCCGATGGAACCCCGCTTTTAGGCATTGAGTCCTGCGCCTATCTGTCCGACGGGCGAGCCTTCGAATATTACTACGGCCTTCATCGCAGTGACGTCAGTCGACTGCACTTCACATTCCGCTGATTTCTCCGCCTTGAAACTCACAACTTTCTGGATTTTAAATGTTAATCTGTAGATTGAAGTGTGTTGCGACATCGAAGGAGCGGCGGATAAATCGACGTCCAAAATGTGAAGTTGTTTTTGAGTGAGCCTTTTGCCCCATCGCTTTTTTTATAGACAAAGCATAGCGATTCCTTCCTTCGTAATTCTGCGGTTCGCTTTTCAACTTCTAAGCTATATAACGAGCTTGACCCCTTTAGCTTCAATTTCGTGTCTGATTTCTGCAGGGAGTCCCTTATCAGTAAAGATTGTGAACGAGGGGGTTAAGGGCGAGATCTGAAACGTGCACAGTTTATAAAATTTACTGCTGTCGACCAGCACATTTATATGCTGGCTGCGCCGAAACAATTCCGGAAATAAATCATTTATGAAGTGTATCTGGGTCATCAGACCATTGTCCACTGAAATAGCCCCGACAGAGATAAAGATTTGATTCAAATTGATTCGCTGAATGGAATCCAGCACCCACCGCCCGTACATGGCTTTAAACTCACTTTCAACCGCTCCGCCTGTGCTGATTACCTGAATTCCCTGGACGCCGCCGAGTTCAATGGGAATTTGAAGCGAATTGGTCAAAACGAGCAGGCTCTTGTAGGAGCGTTGTTTGATCTCTCTTGCAAGGTAGGTGGTGGTGGTCGAATGGTCCAGGTAGATGGATGTGTCGTCTTGAATATAATCAAGCGCTTTTTTGGCGATTGCTTTTTTTTCGCGGGATTGATTTTGCAGCCGTTTGTCAAAGTGGGTTGTAAATTGAATGCCGTTTACCAGGACGGCGCCGCCCACCACCTTTTTTACCAGTCCCTGTTTTTCGAGATCTTCCAGGTCGCGGTGCAGCGTCGAAATGGAGACATTGAATAATTTGGCGTCTTCATTGATGCTTAGACGGCCGGTTTTACGCAGCCGGCCCAGAATTTTTTCTTTTCTCTCAAACGGAAACATCCTGATAAGAATCCTGCATATTGATAACAATTGGGAAACTATGAAAAAATATGAAAAATCATAATCGATCATAATCTCTCTTTTGTAAAGCTTTTTTTTGGAATAAACTTATTTTATATTCCATTTCAATAAATATTTTGCGATAACTTAACAAAAGTTACAAAAATTTGAGATAAAGTGGAATTTTTTTCTTGACGACTGGGGGGCACTTACTCTAAGTTCATTGCCGGAACCAAATCTTCAGCAATCAATTGCCAAGTCCAACATAAGTTCATTCTTAACTTTAAAAATTATCGACAAACGACCGATTGAGCGTTCACCGTTCAGTCATGGCCGGAAAAGGAGGACGAAATGCAGACAGATTACGAATACAACATGGGTAATTTAACCTACACCGATATCCAGGAGTATCTGAAGGAAAAAGATATCGTCATGGTGCCCATTGCCAGCCTGGAACAGCACTCTTATCATTGCCCGCTGTTTACCGACATGATTACCGCCCGGGAAGTCGTGTACCGGGCTGCCAAGCAGGCCGAGGTGCTGTATACACCGGAGTCATGGATCGGCTACAGTCCGCATCATATGGGCCCTCCGGGATTGGGACTGGGTACGATTACGGTGCGGGCGGAGACATTTCGAAATCTTTATTATGATGTGGCCCGCTCATTGATCCATCACGGATTCAACAAGATCGTATTTGTTACCGGTCATGCGTCCAATATGAAGATAATCGATCCCCTGCTGCGGCAGATTAAATACGATACCGGCGCTCTGGTGTGCGTCTACAAACCATATGCGGAAAACTATTTCGGCATGATCGCCGATCTTTTGGAAGGCCCACCGGAAGAAACACCCGGCTGGCATGCCGGCGAGCTGGAAACGGCCAATGTGCTGGCCCACGATGAAAGACTGGTACGGATGGATCGGGCCGTCAAAAGTGAAAGAACCAAAACCCCGCCGTATTTGCCCGAATCCTTCATGAAAAAGGACGGTACCCCCAGCGTTGAATTTGAAGGCTGGAACTATTTTGTATTTCCCATGGAGCACCGGGAGTTTTCCGATACCGGTCTGATTGGCAATCCACTGCGGGGCACCAAGGAAAAAGGTGAAGAGGCTTTCAAACGCTTTGGAGAGCACCTGGCGCGGGCGCTCGGAGAACTCGAAAAAGTTAAAATCGAAGTCACCAACAGAGAATGGAAAGACAGGGTTTAACTGATTCTACTTTTTGCATCATCAGAGCTAAAGATTCTATTCGAATTTCAAAAGGGTGTAACTATAACTGAGAAAATGATCTAAAATTTTGGTATTCTGTCGTTTTTATAAGAATAGATAGAGCGTATCCTTAATTTTAGGCATTTTAGGCAATTTAGGTCACTTTAGGTATTAGTAAAATTACTATATCAGCTTGATATAATAAGTATCTGAAGCAAAGATAAATATGACAAAGTAGAACTGATTGAGAAAGGCGTGAGGATGTCAGATAATTTATTATTAGGTATCATCAAAAACGAACTGCTGGATATCGTCGGGTATGAAGATGTCACCGTGAGGGAAGCCGAACTTCTGGCTTACAGCATGGATTTTTATCTGGTCCCGCAACTGTGGATTGATCGGCACCAGACCCTCCAAAAGCCGGATTTTATCGTATTTCCGGAGTCGGCGGCGGAGGTTGCCCGCATTCATAAACTGGCCGGCCGGCATGGAATGCCGGTTATCCCATACGGCGGCGGCACCGGCAGCCAGGGTGGGGTGGTTCCGCTTTACGGCGGTATCATCCTTGATCTGAAAAAAATGGATCAGATTGTCAAAATCGATGGAAAGTCGCTGACGGTCACGGCCCAGCCGGGAATCAACGGCCAGGTTCTGGAATGGGCTTTGAACAAAAAGGGTTTTACCCTGGCCCATTACCCGGCTTCCGAATACGGGGCGACTCTGGGCGGTTATGTTGCTGCCCGGGGATCGGGGACATTGTCGACCAAGTACGGCAAGGCGGAAGACATGGTCGTGAGCATGGAAGTGGTGCTGGCGTCCGGCGAGATCATCCGAACGCTGCCGGTACCCAACCATGCCTGTGGCCCGGGATTGCTGCAGCTGTTTGTTGGTTCGGAGGGGACTCTGGGCACGATTACCGAAATTACCATGCGGCTGGATCCCATCCCCGAGGTTCGCCGATTTAATTCCTATATTTTTGAAGATGTCCGGCAGGGGCTTGAAGCCGGAAGACGGATCATGACCCAGCGCCTGCATCCCTGCGTCATTCGGCTCTATGATTCAAGTTCCAGCGAGCGGGTGGTAAAACGGGTGCTTGACTTAGACATGAAGGGCGCTTTTATGGTGGTGGGCTCTGACGGGGATCAGCGTTTTGTGGATCTGGAAATGCAGATCATCCATGAGATATGTACCGAGCTGAAGGGCAAAGAATTGGGACCGGATCCCGGTGAACACTGGTGGGAACATCGCTATGATTTCTATTTTCCGCCCCACAGCCTGATGCTGCCGGAAATGTTCGGGACCATTGAGACCACTGCCACCTATGATAAGATCTATAATATATTCAAAGCCAAGCAGCAGGTCATCACCGAAGATTTCAAGGAGTGGGGCACGGACTACATGGCCCATTTTTCCCATTGGTTTCCATGGGGCGTGATGGTTTATGACCGATTCCTGATCGCCAAGCCGCCCCTGGATCCACATGAAGCCCTGCAGCTTCACACGCAGATATGGGGCAAAGCGGCACGCGCTTCCCTTGAACATGGCGGCGTGCTGAACGATCATCACGGAATCGGCTTCAAACTGGGCTGGTTGATGGAAGAACAATACGGCACGGCCTGGCCGACGATGCAGGGAATTAAAGATACGCTGGATCCTATGGGAATCATGAATCCGGGTAAGCTCGGATTTATTAGGCGTAAGTAGTAGCTGGCCGAAATCATTTCTCTCTATGGCTCTCACAGGGCTCACAGAGAACGCAGAGAAAAAAATCATAGAAAATAGGTTTAATGAGAGGTATAGGCGATGTTTTTGAGTGAAAAGGAACGGGATGAAACCATCTGGGCCTGCCGTTTTTGCATGATGTGTCATTGTGCCGATCGGGTCGGGCAGGTCGTAAGAAGAGAATCCTATACGCCGCGGGGAAGGGGGGCCATCATCTTTGGATTGGATGAGGGGTTGCTCGAGTACGATGAGGGCGTGGCGGATATTATGTATACCACCCTGAATGACCGCATGATTCAGCATTGGTGCGTGGGCAATTATGATCACGAAGAGCTCGTAATTGATACCCGGGCCCGCATTTTTGAAATAGGCCGGGCACCGGAGGAAGTCATCGCCTATGCCGGGAATCTGCGTAAGAATCCGGTGCAAGGGGGCGATCCGGCAAAAACCTTGTCCGATGCCGCTGTTGCGCTGGATTCTGATTCGGACACACTTTTGTTTTGCGGCCGTACCGCACGGGATTCGCAACAGGCAACACTGATCGCTGCCGGAAAACTCTTCAACCAGGCCGGCAAAGCTTTTAAAGTGCTGGCCGACGAACCATCCAGCGGTTGGGCCTTGTACCAACTGGGAGATTTTGAGGGCGCCAAGCAATTATCGGCACTGCTGGCGGAAAAAATCCGGGCGAGTCAAGTTTCAACCGTGGTTGCTTTGGATGCAGACAGCTACCGCATGCTGATGGGAAGAACGACACGCTTCGGCGGGGACCTAAACGGAATTAAAATCCTTCATATCAATGCCGTGATGGCCGACTGGCTGAAGGATAGCCGGATATCGGTTGCCGACAGGATTTCAGACGCCACCACCTATCATGATCCCTGTGTCCTGGCGCGAGACTTTGAAGATATCGATTCGCCGCGGTTTATTCTTTCACAGATTCTGAATAATGATTTTAAGGAGATGGCCACCAGTAAAAAGCTGGCAAACTGTTGCGGTGCCGGGGGCATGCTGGCGGTTCATCGAGCCGATGTATCCGAAGATGTGGCCGTGATGCGCATCGACGAAGCCAAAGAAACCGGCGCAGCGCTTTTGGTCTCCGGTTGCCCGCGCTGCGATGAAACCTTTAAAAAGGCAATAACCGCACGGGGCATTGAAGATATTCAGGTAGTCAACCTGGTGGAGTTGGTGGCTAAGGCAGCCGGTCTTTGAGTCCGATTTCACGAAAAGACAAAGGGTCAAGTCTTCATTCCTGACAGATTTATTTGTTTCTCTAATCTAACAATTTTATTATTCAGTGTTGACCCAATTGATTATTTTTTATATATTTCGATCATCATTTCTTTCCATAATTCTTATGGATAAATAAATTCTATAAATACAAGACAACGCAAAACCCGTCTAGGGGAGAATGGGTGAAATGCAGTATGTCTTAAAATAAATAGCCGAGTTGCCTTTTAATGGCGGTTTGGCTTTTTTATTGGGGGGATAGGGGAGGTATCGCTGTCGATCATGCAAGAATATATGATCATCTCAAGATAGAGTATCACGCATGCACGATGCGCCGAATAGTATCATCAGGAATGGATAAATAAGTCATGTTTTGTTCTGTGCAATTAAAAGGAGGACTGGAAATTGAGTGTTAACGTAACCATGCCGAAACTAGGCATGACGATGAAAGTGGGTAAAGTCTCAAAGTGGTACAAAAATGAAGGGGATTCCGTAGAGAAAGGAGAGAATTTATTTGAAGTTGAAACGGAAAAAATTACAAACAAGGTAGAATCACCGGAGAGCGGAACTCTGTTTCAAGTTGTGGTTCCGGAAGGCACAACCGTACCGGTGGGAACGATATTAGCTGTCATTGCACAGGCCGGGGATCAACCGGAACGGATTGAGGGCATCCAGGCCGGTGACGTGGTTGAAATGAAAGCAGAGGCGGCAAAGCCCCAGGCCGCCGAAGCAGGAACCGGGCCGGCGGAAAAGAAGCGAATATTGTCAACCCCATCCGCTCGCCGTCTGGCAAAAGAGTTGGGTGTTGATTTGGCATCGGTACCGGGCACCGGCCCTGATGGAAAAATAAAAGAGGCGGATGTCCTCAAGTTCCACGAAGAAGGACCACCCGCACCCAAAATCACCCCCCTGGCCGCCGAAATCGCCAAACAGGAAGGCCTGGACACATCTAAAATTTCCGGAACCGGGGAAAATGGTAAAATTACCCGGCAAGATGTCGAGCGTGCCCTCGCCGCGGCAACAGTTGTCCCGGAAGAGGAGCCTTGCAAGGTCAAGGTGATCCCCTTTGAGGGAATGCGCAAAGTTATTGCAGACAATATGCACGCCAGCCTGCAGACTGCGGCCCAGCTCACGACCTTCACCGAGGTGGATGTTACCGAAATGGTGCGGTTCAGAAACCTTGCGATGGATGAATACAAAAGGGATGATTCCGTAAAAATTTCTTACAATGATATCATTGTCATGGCAACCGCGCGCGCATTAATGCGCCATCCCATCATGAACTCGACGCTGGTTGGAGAAGAAATCCTGGTCCATGACACCGTTCATCTTGGAATCGCGGTGGCTTTATCCGAAGGGCTGATTGTGCCCAAGCTGAGACACGCCGAAAAGAAAAATCTATTGCAAATCGCTGAAGAAGTAAGGCAACTGGCGCAAAAGGCACGCGAAGGCGCCCTGGTCATCGAAGAGGTAACGGACGGCACGTTTACCATCAGCAACGTCAGCATGCTCGGCATGGATGGGTTCACACCGGTGCTCAACCCGCCGGAGACCGGAATTCTCGGCGTTGGCCGGGTGATAGAAAAACCGGCCGTATTTGAGGGTGAGATCACCATTCGCCACATGATGACCCTGAGCCTGACATTTGATCATCGGGTCGTTGACGGTGCCCCGGCCATGACTTTCCTCAAGACTTTGGCACGATATCTGGAGCAGCCGCTGCTGCTTATAACCTGACAGCGCAATTTACTAAAGAGAGGTATGACGATGCATGATGTAGCTGTAATCGGCGGCGGACCAGGCGGCTATGCGGCCGCGATCCGCGCTGCCCAGCTGGGGGCAAATGTTGTATTGGCCGAATGTGCCGAGACCGGCGGCACATGCGTAAACAGCGGGTGCATTCCCAGCAAGGTTTGGCTGAGGGCGGCGGATTTGCTTCATCGCCTTCAGACCGGAGAAGCGTTCGGTATCAAGGCAGCCGTGAAAGAAATTGATTTCAATGCGATTGTGGCAAGAAAAAGCGGCGTATCGGCTGAAATCCGCATGGGCATGGAAGCGCTTTTGCAAAATAACGAGGTTGAGGTTGTCAAAGGACGCGCTGATCTAAAAAGCCCGCAAGCGGTGGATATAGACGGTCGTATCATGGAAGCGAAAAAAATCATTATCGCCACCGGCAGTTCTTTATCCGCACCGCAGATAGCGGGATTAAAAAAGGCCGCCATGACCACGGACGACGTGTTGGAAATGACGGCGGTGCCCGAATCGATCCTGGTTTGCGGGTCCGGTTATATCGAAGTCGAGATGGCCTATTTGCTGAATGCATTCGGCTCTAAAGTGGTCATGGCGACCGAGTCGGCCAGAATTTTACCCAAAGAAGATTCCGACACAAGCCAGAGGGTTGCCCAGGCGTTAAGGGAAAAGGGTGTGGAAATTATTCCGCGCGCATCTCTTGCGTCCGTCAAAACGACCCAAACAGCAACGACCTGCAAACTTGCCGGCTCCAAAGAGCGCAGTGTCAAGGTGGAAAAAGTTCTGGTTTCCGGAAGAGAGCCGAATACCTCCGACCTGGGTTTGGAAAAGCTCGGCGTAACCCTGAATGAAAAAAAAGGCATCCGGATAAACGACCGGCTGGAGACCTCGGTTGAAGGGATTTATGCCATTGGCGATGCAACCGGCGGCTGGATGCTCAGCCACGGGGCTTCGTCCATGTCTGTGGTTGCCGCTGAAAATGCCATGGGCGCCGACAACCGCTATCCATTTAATCTTATTCCCCGATGCCTGTGGACGCAGCCTGAGATGGGCGCAGTGGGGCTTTCGGAAGAAGATGCGGAAAAAAAAGGTTATGATGTGGAAACCGGCGTTTTCCCGTATGCCATCAACGGGCTGGCCATGGTTCGCAACCAGGTTGATGGTGCTGTCAAAATCGTCTCGGATGCCCGTTATGGTGAAATTTTAGGTGTGCATATCGTCGGTTCCAATGCTACTGAAGTCATCGCTGAGGCGGTAATGGCCATGCAGCTGGAAGCCACGGTTCGGGAACTGGCCCGCAGCATCCGGGTTCATCCCACTTTTTCGGAAGCCGTGGTCGACGCGGCCCGGGATGCCGGCAGCTGGGCACTATATCTGCCCCGGGAGTAATCCCGTAATGGAAAATCGGGGCGTGGCCTTAACTTGGGCCATTTTATCTCTCACAGAGTTCACAGAGAACGCAGAGAAAAATCCAAATAACTCCGTGATCTCTGCGGGCTCTGCGTGATGAAGGGTAAATGTGAATAATTGAGCAAAATCCTAGCGGCCGAAATTAGAACCAACCCCGGAAATTGCAAATTGCAAGAAATTCAAATCATCGATTGGGGACTGCTTGACTACGGCCAGGCCCTTGTCCGTCAGCAGCAAATGGTTGCCGAACGGATAAGAGGCCGCAGCCCGGACCGCCTGGTGCTGGTTGAGCACCCGCCGGTGGTGACCATCGGCCGCAGCGGAAGCCTGAAAGATCTTCGCATTGCAAAAGAGACCCTGGGTCAAAAGGGCGTTTCCCTGCAAACGGTGGACAGGGGCGGCCAGGCCACGTTTCATGGGCCCGGCCAACTGGTGGTTTATCCCATCGTTAAGATCGGCGATCAGGATCTGCACGCTTTTATGAAGCGGCTGCTCGATACCATTGCCGATGTGCTGCGCAGCTACCGGCTGGTTTCTGAATTTAAAAAGGGAAAACCGGGTGTGTGGGTTAACGGGGCCAAGATCGCCAGTGTCGGGCTGGCGGTGCGCAAGTGGGTCACCTACCATGGGATCGCCTTAAACGTTTGGACGGAACCGCGCTGGTTCGACCTGATCGTTCCCTGCGGTCAGCCAGGTGAGAAAATAACTTCCATGGACCGTGAGATGGACGTTCCCGTGGATATATCGGATGTGAAAAAACGCTTTGCAGCGAATTTTTGCAGCCGGCACCATGATTCCGCAGGTGAGAAAATCAACGCTGAACCCGGTGGGCGCCCGCCATGGCTGGTTAAATCCGCAACAGACCCTAAGGCTGCAGATCGTATGGCCAAACGGCTGCAGCGTTTACAGTTGGCCACCGTCTGTCAGAGCGCCGACTGCCCCAACCAGGGGGAATGCTTTGAGCGGGGCACCGCCACCTTCATGATCCTGGGAACCCGTTGCACCCGCCGGTGCCGATTTTGTGCAGTGGACAAGGGCGTGCCCCATGCGCCGGATGACGGGGAACCCCAGCGGGTCGCCAGGGCAGTGCAGCAGTTGAGATTAACCCACGCGGTGATCACTTCTGTGACCCGGGATGATTTACCCGACGGGGGCGCCGGGCAATTTGCCAGAACCATCCAGCAGATCCGCCGACAATGCCCCGGCGTGTCAGTGGAAGTACTGGTGCCGGATTTTAACGGGGCCATCCCGGCCCTTGACACGGTATGCGCAGTCCGGCCGGACGTGTTCAACCATAACGTTGAAACCGTGCCGCGACTGTATGCCAACGTTCGCCCGCTGGCCGGCTATCGGCGCTCATTAGGCATTTTGTCAACCGCTGCAGGCAAGGGACTTATGGTCAAATCGGGGTTTATGCTAGGTCTTGGCGAAACGGAAAGCGAGATCAAAAAAACCCTGCTGGATTTGAAATATTCCGGCTGCAGGTTGCTCACGCTGGGGCAGTACTTGGCACCGTCCAAAGATCATGTGCCGGTGGCGCGCTATGTCCCGCCGCAGGAATTTGAGATGTGGGCCGAAACCGCCCGCGGCATGGGGTTTAGATTCGTGGTTTCCGGTCCGTTGGTCAGAAGTTCATATCGGGCAGAGGAGATGATGGATGCCAGCCAAAGCGCATCCGGCATCGATCATATCAGAATGGGGCAAATCAGAAAGGTAAGCTGATGGGAACAAAACGGTTTATCGTTGAAATCGGCAGCGGGGCGGATCTGCACGGGGAAGACGTTACCAAGGCGGCTTGCAGGGCGGTAAAAGACGCCATTTCCAGAAGCTGTCTGTGCGGATTGGTGGAAATTCTGGGAATCGAAGATCTGAAAGCGATCCAGGTGGATATTCTGGTGGCCTGTCCGAAACCGGATAAGGTGGACCTGGAGCAGGTAAAGGCCACGCTTCCCATCGGACAAAAAACCGCCCGCGCGGTGGAAGGGGGGCTGAAGGCCAAGGGGCTTTGCGTGCCCAATTTCGCCCCGGACTGCGATCAAATCGTCGTGGCCAACGCGGCCGTGACGGTTTTCATCCGGAGGGCATGGCCTTAACTTGGGCCATTTAATCTCTGACAGAGCTCACAGAGAACGCAGAGAAAAATCAAAAAACTCTGTGGTCTCTGCGGGCTCTGCGAGAGAAAGGGTAAATGTGTATAATTGAGCAAAATCCTAATGGCCGAAATTAGAACCAACCCCCATTCGGACAAATGGTTAGATTGTTACCATCTCCTAATCCGATTCAGGGATGGGATTCGGCACTGCTTCCGGGAAAGGAGGGATAGCCCAAGGCATAAAAATTGTTGGTAGTTTTTGAATCTGTTTTGTCAACCTTAAGAATAAGGAGAAACGCAATGGACCTGACCAACGAACAACTAATTAATATGTATGTCACCATGAGCAAGATTCGATCCTTTGAACTCCGTGTCGCCGAGCTTTTCGCCGCCGGCAAAATTCCCGGTTTCGTCCATCTTTACGTCGGCGAAGAAGCTGTTGCTACCGGTGTTTGCGCGAATCTGACCGATAAGGATTATATCACCAGCACCCATCGTGGCCACGGGCATCTGATTGCCAAGGGCGGTGACATCAGGCAGATGATGGCCGAGCTGTTCGGCAAAAAAACCGGCTACTGCAAGGGCAAGGGCGGTTCCATGCATATCGCCGATCTTGATCTTGGGATTATGGGGGCCAACGGTATCGTGGGCGGCGGTCCGCCGCTGGCGGCCGGGGCCGGGCTGGCCTGCCAGTATTTGGACAACGGCAGCGTAGCGGTGTGCTTTTTCGGTGACGGCGCCTCCAACCAGGGAACCACCCATGAGGCCATGAATATAGCCACCTGCTGGAAGCTGCCGGTGGTGTTTATCAACGAGAACAACATGTACGGCATCTCCTCCTGTACGCTTAACTCCATGTGCGTTCCCAATGTGGCCGATCGCGCGGCGGGATACGATATGCCCGGTGTTGTGGTGGACGGAAATGATGTCATGGCGGTTTTTGAAGCGGCCGCCGAAGCCATCAGCCGGGCCCGCCAGGGCCAGGGACCGTCTCTGGTTGAATGCAAAACCTACCGCCACCGCGGACATTTTGAGGGCGATCCCTGTGATTATCGCGAAGATGCGGAACTGGAAGAGTGGAAGGAAAAAGATCCTATTCCGCGGCTGGAACAAAAACTGCTGGAGATGGAACTGCTGACAGACAGCAAAATTGAAGAGATTAAGAGTACGCTTCAAAATGACCTGGCCGGCGCCGAACAATTTGCCGAAGAAAGCCCGTATCCCGATATCTCCGAACTCACAGAAGATGTATACACCTAGGCCCTTATTGGCTCATCATCGATAAAAAATGGAAACCGAAAAGGAGGATTGAAAAATGTCGAATATGACTTTTGCGCAGGCGTTAAACGACGCCCATAAGCTTGAAATGACGCGTGATCCCAATATTTATGTTGCCGGTGAGGATGTCGGGGTTTATGGTGGAATTTTCGGTGTCACCGCGGGGCTGCTGGACCAGTTTGGCGACAGGCGGGTCAAGGACACTCCCATTACCGAAAGTGCGATTGTCGGGACAGCCGTGGGCGCCGCCACCGTCGGTCTCAGACCGGTTATTGAATTGATGTTTGTCGATTTTATCGGCGTGGCCCTGGACCAGCTCTATAATCAGGCAGGTAAGATGAAATATATGTTCGGCGGCAAAGCCAAAATCCCCATGGTTATGCGCACCTCGTGCGGTGCCGGGATCGGGGCTGCAGCCCAGCATTCCCAGTGCCTGGAAGCCCTGTTCATGCATTTGCCGGGGCTCAAGGTGGTCATGCCCAGCACGCCCTATGATGCCAAGGGGCTGTTGATCGAAGCGATTCGCGATGACAACCCGGTGGTTTTCCTGGAACACAAAATGCTTTATGCCGTCGAAGGGGAGGTTCCCGAAGGGGAATACACCATCTCCTTTGGCCAGGCCGATATCAAGCGCGAAGGCCAGGACGTCACTGTCGTGGCCACGTCCAATATGGTTCATACCGCCTTGAGTGCAGCCGAAAAGCTTGCTGCCGACGGGATCAGTGTCGAGGTCGTGGATCCGCGTACGCTCTACCCGCTGGACGAGGAGGGCATTATCGAATCCGTCAAAAAGACCCACCGGCTGGTGATCGTGCACGAAGAAGTGAAATTTGCCGGATCAGGGGCTGAAATTGCCGCAATGGTGGCTGAAAAAGCCTTTGATTACCTGGATGCACCGATTCTGCGGGTGGGCGCGCCTTTTTGCCCGGTTCCCTTTTCACAGCCGTTGGAGCAGGCTTTCATACCGAGTGAGCAGCAGCTCATTGATGCGGTTAAAAAAGTAATGGCGTAACCCGGACAAGCCGGAATTGAATATTGAAGATTGAAGGTTAGAAATATGTCACTGGTCGGAATTATTGCGAATCCAGCCTCCGGTACGGATATTCGGAGGCTGGTTGCTTACGGCAGTATTTTTAATAACCAGGAGAAGGTTAGAATCGTGCGTCGTATCCTGCTCGGCCTGGAGGCAGCCGGCGTGAGGCAAATATGCTATATGCCCGACTATTACGGCATTGTTGAGCGGGCCCTTGATAGCCTGAAAATCGGTATGAACATCTCACCCTTGGTTTTCAAAACCAAGGCGGATCAAAGAGACACCATGCGGGCCGCCGAGATGCTGATGGAACACGGTGCCGACTGCATTATCACCCTGGGCGGTGATGGAACCAACCGCGTCGTTGCCAAGGGCACCTGCCATGTCCCGATTCTTCCGGTCTCAACCGGCACCAACAACGTATTCCCTTACATGATTGAAGGCACGATTGCCGGGCTTGCCGCCGGACTGATCGCCACTGGAAAAGTCTCCCGAAATGAAGGAACTTTTACTTCCACCTGGCTTGAAGTCATGGCCGAAGGGCAGCCCGTTGATATTGCCATTGTCGATGCCGTGGTATGCGATGATATTTTTATCGGCTCACGTGCCGTATGGAAAATGGATAAAATCAGCCAGATTTTTTTAAACCGATCCAGTCCGGCAACTATCGGCTTTTCCTCCATCGGTGGGATGCTCCGCTCCATCGCTGCTGCCGATCCTTGCAGCCTGCATCTGAAATTAGGCAGCAATGGACGGCCGGTTACGGCGCCCATCGCCCCCGGGATCGTTGAAACCGTGTCTGTGGAAACCGTGCAACTGATGGCACCCGGCGAAGAGGTGGATATCATCTTCAATCCTTGTGTGCTGGCGCTGGATGGTGAACGCGAAATAGAAATCAAAAAGGGACAGAAGGCGACCATCCGCCTTGCGACAGACGGCCCGTTGGTTGTGGATGTGGACCGGACCATGGCATTTGCCAGGCGGAATAAAATCCTTGCACCGCAGTATGGTAAAAAGCCGCTAACATTCGAAAACGTGGCGGATGGATTTAAAAACACTGAACCCAACTGAAAGGAGGTCTTCAATGGATTTATCATTAGATGGGAAGGTAGCATTGATTACAGGAGCCAGCCGGGGTATCGGCAAATCCTGCGCGCTGGTCCTGTCACAGGAAGGATGCAATTTGGCCATTTGCGCCCGCGGAAAGCAGCGTCTGGAGGAGACTGCTGAAGAGCTCAAAGCCGAAGGGATAGAGGTTCTTGCGATCCAGGCCGATATCGCCAAACCGCAAGACATTGACAGTTTTGTGACTCAGGCTGCCGAAAAGTTTGGTCGCATAGACATCTTGGTCAATAACGCCGGAACGGGGCGGCTGAGTGACCTGATGGAGCTTCCCGAAGAGGAGTTCCGATACAATATGGATCTTATGCTCTTCGGCCTGATTCGCTGTTGCAAAGCTGCAGTGATCCATATGCGCGAACAAAAATGGGGACGCATTATCAACATTTCATCCATATTCGGTAAGCAACCGGGCGGATTGGTCGACTACGATGCGATTAAAGCGGCGGTCATCATGTTTACCAAGGATTTGGCCAACTATGCTGCCAAGGACAACATTTTGGTAAACGCCGTCTGTCCCGGACCGATTCGAACACCCCTATGGGAGGGCTCTGGTCAATTAGGAGATCAACTGGGACAAATGCTGAACATGTCAGGCCCGGAGGCTATCAAATGGTTCGCCGAGCAGAACATCCCTTTGGGGCATCATGGCGACCCGGAGGATATCGCCAATCTGGTGGCATTTCTGGCGTCGGACAGAGCCAAGTTCATTACCGGCCAGGCAATCAATGTGGATGGCGGGATGGTCAAGAGCACGATTTAATCCATGTATGGCAGATTTGAAACCCCAGTACTTCACGTTAGAGTGTGGTTTTCGCCTGTCGCTGAGATTTGCGGCCAACCCGAAATGAAGAGGATGATGATATTATGAGAATTAAGGGTCAAGTCTTCATTCTTGACAGTCTATTTGCTTTTCTAATCTAGCAAACATTATTAAAGATTTGCTTTGCCCACCTACTGAAAATGATTTGAATCCTTATAGTTCGAAGGGTATTATCTGTCAAGAATGAAGACTTGACCCCTTTGTTTCTCTTCATCAAGTTTGATTGGTTTATCCATTCCAATAATTCCAAAGATCAACGTCGGCAAATAAGCTGCGTGCCAAATGCATTTCGGACCTGCACGGCCTTTACGGTAAACCGCTCAGCTTCTCACGTCAGCTTTATTTGCTTTGTTATATGCCAATTTCAGCAATTTTCTATTGCGATAACCCATATTGGGCCATTCTTGAAACTACTAAATGGTGAAATGGTCGAATAAGATTAAAATAAACAGGACCTGTCCAATGCTTATAATAAACGGTTGTTATAACGTAGAACCGATTAATAGAATTGCTTAGACGTTCTTTGAAGACGCCAAAATATGCTCGTAAATGTTTGTCATCAGGAGTTTCTGAAACCCAAAACATATCCTCTTTGGCACTTCGAACTATGAAAAAGGAGACATTCTCCCCTGGCGTAAATGAAATATCATCGGGTTGCAGATTTGGTAATTCTTTTGGTTCTTCATGTTTAACGAGGCCAAGAATGCATACGAGTAACTTGCGGATACGATAAAGCAGGGTGATCCACCATGGATGGTATGACAACATAGATGCAATAAATTTCCGTAGTGTTGTATCACCTTCGAAAACTTTCACATCGGTGAAGTCAGCACTTTCGAAATATTTTTCTAACTCCCTAAATTTGAGTATGTATTCCATTCTAGTAGCGAACGTTTTGGGATAACCAGCGGGCCTGAGGCCTGTCAGGCTAGCATGCTATTTACTGTAAACCATATCGTTTATCCCGTCTGGTTCATCCCTTGGTTAGCCCGCATCATTAGAAGGACTGCTCCTCTGAAACTTTGACGATGAGCTTACCCTTATTTGTTCCCTCGAAGAGCTTGTTAATTCCCCGTGGGGCATTCTCGAGCCCATCGATTATATCGACCCGGTATTGAATTTTACCTTCTGCCATCCAATTCCCTAAATCTTCATAGGCCTCCTGAAATCGACCCATGTGATCCAAGATGATGAAGCCTTCTACGCGGGCGCGCTGTGTAAGGATGCTTCTGAAATTATAGGGACCGGGGACTGGTTCTACAGCATTGTATTGAGAGATCAGACCACAAATTGCGATGCGTGCTCTGACATTGATCAGACTTAAAACGGCATCCAGTATTTCGCCCCCAACGTTATCGAAGTATACGTCAATACCATTAGGACAATGCGTTCTCAGGCGCTCGTGGACAGGCTCAGTCTTATAGTTGATAGCGGCGTCGAAACCAAGCTCCTCAGTGATCCAGTGGCATTTTTCATCGGTACCGGCAATGCCAACCACTCGGCAGCCCTTGATTTTCCCGATCTGCCCCACGAGCGACCCAACCGCACCGGCCGCTGCTGAAACCACCAGCGTCTCCCCAGCTTTAGGTTTTCCAATGTCTAAAAGACCGAAGTAGGCTGTTGGCCCGATGATCCCAAACAGCCCCAAGTAGGCTGCCAACGGAAGGGACGGGTCTCTTGGCAACTGGGTTAGGCCAGTGCCATCGGTTAGCGCATACTCCTGCCACCCCAATATTCCCTGAACGATATCGCCAGCCTGAAAGGCACCGTGGTGAGACTGCTCTACGACACCGATAGTTATTCCCCGCATCACCTCCCCGATCGCCACAGGCGTGATGTATGATTTGGCCTCTCTGACCCAGCCTCGGTTGGCAGGATCAAGCGACAGGTAGATGTTGCGGACAAGTATTTCGTCATCACCTGGGATGGGCACGGGTTCCTCATGCCATTTGAAATCCGATTCTTTGATTAAGCCCATGGGACGGGCAGCAAGTCGCCATTGTCTATTAATTTTCGCTTCCATAATAAACCTCCTTGCTAATTGTTCAAATACACGAGGCTCGTTGAGCGTGAGCAGTGTCCGATTAAACTCCTAGTCTGCACGGCCTTATCGTAAAACCGCTATATACACGCCGTCTGCTCAATTGGTTTTGTTAGGAGCTGATCAGATGATTAATGACCCAGCCTCCAATTGAAAAAAACCGGCAATTATACATAAAAATAAAAAAACCAGTAGCGTTACGATACCAATTGGAATTAATTTGTCAGATAAATTCTTATTATACTGATATTGTGTTGATGGGGATTTCCATTTTAAATCATCATTGTTAATTCCTAATTCTTTTAACTTCAGACTAACTGCCATAGGATAATCATTTATATCGTTCAGCCTAGCTGCTTTTGGGAATGTGTCGAGGAGATTTCGAGGTTCCTTTTTGGTATATTTCTGTAAAAATAATGAAATGGGCTCTGTGTACCCTAACGTTGCATAAATTCTTGTCATCAAGCCAGGCCGTTATGTCTGAGATCGTTGCTTTTTCCGGGCAGATGCTGGATGCTTGATACTTGATGCTGGATATCTAACAGGACACTATCGGTGAATTTCAACG